>JAAYPF010000078.1 GCA_012519925.1 Clostridiaceae bacterium | reverse complement strand
AATATTATTTTGGGATTATTATTTAAAAATGAAGCAAATGTATATTGTTTTGGATGATTTTTGATTTTAGTAGTGAAAAACAGAATTTAATATGATATTATGAAAAAAGCAAATACCTATCTATTATACTATTGAATTATATTCCAGTAATTTGCTAAAATGGCTATTTGCCATTATGTTGTAACTTAATAAAGAAGAACATTTTAATTTTTACATACATTGGGGGTGAATAGATGTCATACAAAGTTACTATTTCAGATGCAGTATTAGAGAAATGTATAGAGCATGTAACGTTTTATGTTGACACACCTAATCATTATGACATGCGAACTGATCCAAAGAATTCAATGATAATTACAGGAAAAATCGACACGGATGAAGGTACAGCAATACTTTATAAATGGGCTCTACTACCTGCAACTAATCCTGACTGTTATAAGGAAATCACGGTGGAGTATACAAAAGATAGCCAGTTAGTGCGAAAAGTTTGTTTTTCTAAAGCATTTGTAGTTGATTACTCTGAGAGTTACTCGAATTATTCTGGTGTCGGAACATTTACACTCTATGTCAGACAGTTTCGCGGAAAAGATATCGAGTGTATTGGACAAACTTCTCGACCAAGTACAGAAGTATCAAGTGAAGTTGAAGTAGTTGAAAAAGAAATTGATATTGTGAAAGAACAGTCTCCAATAGCAGCAATAGCATCTAGTAGCAAGTCTAATATGAGTGTTACTGATAGGATTGCAAAACAGAAGGAAATGATGGATAATGGTACTAATGATGACAATATAATGGTTCCATCTAAAGCAGATTTAGATGCATATAGAAAAGAACTAAATGTTTCTGACATTAATACTATTGCAGTAGGAAAAACAGACGTAAAGGAATTAAGAGATATTACTTTCAAGGGAGCATCACCTAAAGTCAGAAAAGAAGCTAATCTTCCTGATCTTGATACAATTGCTCCAAATCGTAGTGTTAAGGCTCCTACAAATGTTCCTCTTAACAGAAACCACGCTGAAGAGGCATTAATGCACGAATTTGATGAGGCCGTAAAAACCAAAGGACTTAATCAAGAAAACATTAAGGGAAACTTAAATATTCACCAGTCTAATTCAAAAGGGGTTTGCCCTACCTGCTTGCAAGGGCTGACAAACCCTAATGTAAAACCGGGTATATTTAAGCAGTTCAGCGAAAAATATCCGAATTTAACCATAAAAGTGACTTCGGAAGGTTCAAAAGGAGTAAAACCTTTTGGTAGACAAGCCTTTACTATGTTGAATGGAAAAATACTAGATAAATAGAAACATGAAACGAGGTGTTAACATGGAATTTATTACAAGTATTACCGTTAAAGGAAGAGTAGCTTTTTATTTAGCTATTGCCCAAAAACTATTTGAGGAACTCAAAAAAGATGACGATGGTTATATACAGGCTAATGAAGCTTTAAATCAGTGTTGGAATTGGCTGGAAGGAAATGATTTATCCGGGGATGAGTTATGTGAGTATCTAGAAAACGAGAAAGACACTGGCTTAATGGTATTTAGCAGTAATGTTCAAGGTGATCCTGTAAAAGAACCAGTATGGATAGTTATAATAACATCACTAATGTATACTATTTGGCAGGCTTATCAAATTAAAAATGAAAAATATCTTCCTGAGTCAATTGAACAAGTTGACGAAAGTGCTATAGATTATCTTATTGAATATGCTTATAAATGCAGTAGTTTTAAAGAAATTTGGTTAGAGTCATTAAAAAACTATCTGCTAGAAAATCATAAAATTGCTGATTCAAATGAAAACCAAACTTTATCAATATTAAAAGAAGATATTATGAAAGTTATTGAGGAATAAGCATTTTCAATCTCATAAGAAATAAAAAAGGTAGGTATTTTTTGCAAATGATTATTTCAGTATGATAAACTCATGTAAAGAAGAAGCTAGTGCTAAAGCAGATAAATATTTTAGTATATTATTCAGGTCTATATCATCAGGTTTTTGTGTAGCTAGTAGTAGCTT
>JAAYPF010000077.1 GCA_012519925.1 Clostridiaceae bacterium | reverse complement strand
TGGAAGTTGAGTGATGAAGGATGCCCGAACATTTATCAAAAAAGCTGAGTCCTTCATTCGGAGTATTCAACTTCTGATTTAATAAAACCAACGTAACTATGTTACGAATTTATTATACTAGGAGGTTATATAAGTTTCTACTAGATGCTAAATTACCTTTATTTTCGCTAAACACATAGGACGTAATTTTACATCTTCCACTAATATTCTATGAAATTTTTACGAAATCTTTATATATTTTTTCGATAGGACTTTATTTTTTTTTAATAAAGTGCTAAAATATTCCTTGTACGAACAATTTCATAAAATTCATAATACCATTTCAAAAAGGTATCTAAATCACTACATTTAACTCTTCTAAACCTACTTTTGGAAATGGTAATTGCAGTTTATTTGACGATCGGAAAGTTACTTGTTAAGAATTACCTTTAGAATTAATTACATAGATAATTATCAGTGAGGGCGGGAAATATGCATAAACTAAACAAACAGGCCTATACCAATGTTATTCAACTACAGTTGGACATAGTTTTTTTGTTTATATCGTATTTTGTTTCTTATTATATTGCTTCAAAGTTTACATCGTTATTGGATTTAAAAGAGTACTTATGGATATTACTAGTGTTTATACCCGTTTGGATGTTTAGTATGGGGTCTCTCGGAATGTATGATACTACAACTTTTTGCTATATAGACAGAATAATTCGTAATTCATTGTTTGCGACCTTTATTTCTAGTCTCTTCCTTTCATCTATGATTTTCTTTATTAGGGAAACCATGTTCAGCCGAACTTTATTTATAATCTATGTAATATGTACTTTTAGTTTTCTCCTTTCTGAAAGGCTTCTCTACAGGATTTACATTAAGAGAAGTTCAAGACACATGAACAGATCAATAAGAGTTGTTATAGCCGGTTCACCACATGTGGCACGACAATTTACAAATTACATACAAAAAACCAATCTAAATTTTAATATTATTGGGTATGTACGTGTAGACTCGAAGGGAGTCAAATCACAAAAGGTTCTTGGGCATATAAATGACTTAGAAAAAATCATCAAGGAAAATGTTGTTGATGAGGTAGTATTTGCACTTCCTAAAAACTATATGGGCGAAATCGAACAATATGTTTTACTATGTGAGAAAATGGGCATTACTGTGCGGATGGTACTTAATCTTTATGACTTGAAGATAGCAAAGACTCATCTCACTTGTATTGGTACACTGCCTACACTAACTTTTCACACTGTTTCATTAAACCGTATACAGCTTTTTATTAAACGCTTAATGGATATTTGCGGTGCCCTTGTAGGTCTGTTTCTCACAGGCGTAATTTCTATATTTGTTGCCGCTGCCATAAAAATAGATTCCCCCGGTCCTATTATTTTCGCACAAGACAGAGTTGGACTTAACGGTAGAGTATTCAAACTATACAAATTCCGCTCTATGTGTACCGATGCAGACAACAAGAAAAAGGAACTGGCAAGAATGAATGAAATGGGCGGAGGATTAATGTTTAAAATAAAAAACGACCCTAGAATAACAAGGGTAGGGAGATTTTTAAGAAGAACAAGCTTAGATGAATTCCCTCAGTTTCTCAATATACTAAAGGGTGATATGAGCCTTGTTGGGACAAGACCTCCAACTTTAGATGAGGTAAGCAAATATGCAGCATATCACCGACGCAGAATAAGCATAAAGCCAGGATTAACAGGTCTTTGGCAAGTAAGCGGTCGAAGCAGCATCACAGATTTTGACGAAGTTGTAAAGCTTGACACAAAATACATAGACGAATGGTCAATATTACTGGATATAAAAATTATTATTAAAACAATTATAAATGTATTTAAAAAAGATGGAGCTTATTGATAAGCTTCATCTTTTTTAGATCTTTTAAATAGCTTTATAATGATTAAAATAATAATAATTGCTGTAAAAGCCCCCAATGTGTCAATAAATACATCTCTGATATGAGGTGTCCTCCCGGGAATAAGGCTCTGATAATATTCATCCACCGCTGCAATCATGCTAGTGAACATCAAGGTAATTATAGATATGTACTTTAACTTTAGACCTCGTAGCTTCAATGTAATAAACGTTAAGGTTGCCAATATTGCATACTCAAAAAAATGCAGTGTCTTTCTAAATACAATATTCCGGTGCTCGTAAAGCCACTCATTATTCTCTATAAAGCTCTCAATTCCCAGTTTCTGAATCAAGGAGTCAATAATACTCTCCGAAGTCCCAATAGAGCTTTCACCTTGCTGAGTTGAAAATGCAAATATTATCAACACCATTGCAATTACTAACGTAGTGGATATCATCAGCATTAAGCCAGACTTTTTTCTCATCCAATAAATCCTTTCACATTTCATGATAATTATATCTACAACTAATTAACTATCCACATTTATTATGGACTAATATTAGCATAGTAAACCCTCATTATCAAGTTGTGAATAAAATAATTGCATCAGCAAATTGATTATTATAATACTCTTTTACACTTCTGGCTCTAATGTAGTAAGACAGCCTTCCGCAATATCTATAACTCCTTCGCATTTCACATCCTGACCGCCAGCATTTACTTTAACATCGGCATTATAAACAGAAACACCTTTTGTGCTGACTATTGCATCATCTTTTGTTGTGATTTTCATGCTACCTCCGCTAATCTTAACAAAGCCTTTGTTTATATCTTCTACATTTGATACCTTAATCCCATCAGACTCTGCATTAATTTCAATGTTTCCTCCACTTATAGTTACACTGTCATTTCCCCTAAGACCGTTATTAAAGGCATTGACAACAATATTTCCACCGGTTATTTTTAAATCGTTTTTTGTCCCAATACCATTGTTAAATTTGGCATTAACCGTCAAGCTTCCATTGCCCTTTATAGTAAGATCGTCCTTACTATAAATACAGGCATTAGGCTTGGTTTCTTGAGGATCATCAAACACATAAAATTCAGCATCAGTCAAGGTGTTTTGTTTTCCATCAGCTAATTCAATTTTTACTTTATCAGCACTATTTATGTATATTGGAGCTGATTTTGTATTTGTAATATCCACCCCATCGAGCAGTAAAACAACTTCTGATTCTTTACCTATATCAACCAGTATCTGCCCATCATTCCAAGTCCCACTAAGTACATACACTCCCGCTTTTGTAATTTTGACCTCTTTATCGCCAACACTCACTCCGTCGGTATCATCGGCATTAACCTTATCATTGTCAAATGCTATTCTTGTATTAATTGCACCAGGAATAGTTTGACTTGGCTGCATTACCTCATTCTTCTTATCTCCACATCCTGCTAGAGCTAATGCTAGTATGATACTTGTCGCTAAAATAAATTTCTTCATTATCACTTTCTTCCTTCTCCCCTTTAATATTTATTTTCTTTCGAATATAGCATCAATAATGCAATCTTGGTTATCAATAAGTTTAACGGATATTGTTGGAGAATTCTTGTCCCCAACAATTTCAGCCCCTTCTATCTTCCAGCCTGCAAAGGAATAGCCCTCTTTGGCAATTGCTGTAACATTCATTTCATAATCAGTGTAATACTTCCCAGTCCATTTGCTATTTGTAATGCCGGCAGGTAAGGTGTTTAATTTATAACTTGTGGGTTCAACATAATCATCAAACTTCACTCTGCCACAATGCTTACATATATTTAGGCTGTATCCATATTCTTTTTCAGTAGCTTGGACAATTTTATACTTCTCATAAACATGCACATTAGAAATAAAATAAAAAACCAATGTTAACAAAACAACTGGTACAAACAGGGAAATCAAAATAAATATAATATTTCTTTTGCTTATCATAGTGTTTTTTTGCTCAAATTAAAACAATAATTAGAAGCAGCTTCTAACTATTGCGAACTCCACCTTTCTCAATTTATGACAAATTTTCTTATATCTTAGATAATATGATTATATTTTTATTATCATCAATTGCCAACTATATGTGGTTATGTAAACAAGTGACAAGAAATATATAGAGATAAAACAAATTACTAAGGGTTTTCGACAGCTTTCAACTAGATAGTTATTAGAAAAGCCGCTAAAAAGCGGCTTTTTTGATATGAAATTCTATATTATTTTGTTGTATAGTTAGTAGGCATCTTTTCTTGTTAGTACAACTAGTATGGTTTTAAGAATTATCTTGATGTCTAGCCAGAAGGACCATTCATCTATATATTGCGTATCTAAGCTAACAACCTGTTCAAAATCTGTAATGTTGCTCCTTCCGTTAACTTGCCACATGCCTGTAAGACCAGGCTTGAAGCTTATTCTCCTTCTGTGATAATTCTCATATCTACTAACTTCATCAATGGTAGGTGGTCTTGTCCCAACAAGGCTCATATCACCTTTTAGCACATTCATAAACTGTGGCAGCTCATCAAGGCTTGTCTTTCTCAAAAACTTACCCACCTTAGTAATTCTAGGGTCAGACTTTACTTTAAACATCAAGCCACCACTCACCTGATTTTGCTTCATAAGCTCCTTCTTGCGCTCTTCCGCATCAACATACATAGTCCTAAACTTGTATATCTTAAAAATCCTACCATTGAGTCCAACCCTTTCCTGAGAGAAAATTGCCGGCCCCGGGGAAGTCAATTTAATGGCAGGAACTATAACTATCGAAGCAATTCCTGTCAGTAAAAGTCCTATAAGTGCACCTACTACATCCATCAATCTCTTCATGGACAGTTCGAAAGTATTAACATTTACTGAATGGAAAGTCAGTACGGGTAAGGTACCTATATAAGCCATGTAAGTCTTTGCTATCCTTAAGTCGTAAAGGTCAACAATCATCTTAACTGTAATGCCCATTTCTTCACAGAGATATACGTATTTTCCAAACTCACCGGCATAACCTGTAGGCAAAGTGAATATAACCTGGTCCACGGCATTATTTTTGATTATATCTTCTAAATCTTCAACATAGCCTAAAGTCTTTTTACTTTTAAAAGGCTTGTGCTTGTACATACTCACATAACCAATAACATTAATCTTTAAATTGGTCTTTCTTATGTAATACGCATATTCCAATGCTTTTTCCGGTACGCCCACAAATATTACATTTGCTGCATTAATGCTCCGATGACTATTTATAAAACGAATATAAACAAGCCTTTCGATAACTGAAAAAATAACGGATGTTATTACAAAAGTCACAAACATGGTTTTACTGCACATGGTTTCTCTTATAAAAAACATAATAAAAGTCAAAAACATACTTGATATAAATGAAGAAAACAAAACATTTCTAACTATTCTGTCATTGTAATTAAATGTAGTCTTATTGTACATACCAAGACTCAACATAGTGAGAACCCATATTGGTATATACACAATGGGTACCCATATAAATTCACCAATACCATATAGAACTTTTAATTTTGAAGAAATCAGATACGCTACAACATAGGACAACAATAAAAACAACAAATCCAGAAAAAACTGACCCAAGTTAGCATAAGCAAGCTTGTTAGAATTGTGCATTAATTTCCCCCCGTCCAAATATAGAAATACATCGAACATAACAAATAAAAAAATGGTATAAAGTACTGCTAATAAACTTATCTAAGTGCCAAATTTACATATTGCATTAAACATAAAATAATATTATTTTGAAGCCGTACTGTAGCAGCTTACTTCTATAACTCTATTATGATTATTATAGCAAATAACGGTATTAATGTTAACGCCTTTTTCTGATATATTTTTCAAATTTCGATTTTTATCTCATACAAAAGTTAAATACATATAGTTGTTCAAATTTGTAATATTATTTTCATTAAAAAAGACATTATCGCCACTATTTATAATAAATTCGGGACAAAAAAAATTTTCGTACTATAATAAGCAATTTATTTTTTATATAGTACAAATCATTCTATATTTTGCTACTTTGATAACCTCAGGAATTTTGCAAATTAACAAAATTCAAAGGCCACACAGCATGAGCTTTTGTGACCTTTTTTCATTCTTATAACATTCTATTCAAATCATTTCGCATAATAGTATTTTTGAATATCTTTGAAATAGAATACAAAATCACTTGGTTCAATTGTCTTTTACTTTTTAACTTTCCAATGACATGTATTCGAGTCGTTTCTGCTGATTTCGTTTTACATATGTTACATCAGTTACCTGAACTTTACTGTTTTCCTCATCTATCCAAAAATACACATAATAGTTTTTTACAACCATTCTTCGAATACCCAGACTGTGCCACGGCTCTTCTGGTGTTAGATGTATTCTTTCTGGCATGAAATCCAGTTTATTGATTTCTGTCTGGAAGGTTTTCATCAAATTAACTGCAGCTTCAGGAGACATAAGATCAACAGCGATATAAAAGGCAATTTCACGCATGCTCTGTTCAGCATATTGCGTGATTTTTACTTCATACCTCTTTTTCATTCTCAATTTCTCCTATCAGCCTAGAAAACACTTCATCTGTTGGAGCAGACTGATTCGCTTTTGCCTGAGTGTATCCAACTGCCATTCTTATATTGAATTCTTCACCTGTCATCTCATCACGTGCAATTGGTCTATTAGATGGAACAGCGGGGCGAAATGGCAGTCCATTCCACATCACAATCTGGCGATAATACATATTAATTGCCGTGGATGTAGGTATTCCAAGTTTTGCTAGAATTGTCTCTGCCTGTTCTTTTAGTTTAGGTTCTACACGTGCTGTCACATTCGAGCTTTTAATTGCCATAAATAACACCGCCTTTCCTATATTCAGTATAGCATATTGTATGTCGCATTACAATACAATATGCTTTGCATAATATTTTTGATATTCCTTTGCTCTTGCACCTTCTTTGACAAGACCATATATATTATTCAATCGAATTACGTGTATAATGCAAACTATTTAAGTTTGAAATAATGCATACGATTTTCTTTATTTCTTTTTTGAAATACCCAATAAAGGGACCGATACGGCATACCAAAATATAAAATATAGGTTTCTTAATAGATGGTCTTGCCTTACAGTAATCAATGCAATATTTAAGAGACTTTACATCATAATAGATTGCTTTTTCAATTTTGACTTTAACAGTATTATACCATTAAGCCATTTATTTGGAAACAAAATCAAAGGCCACACAGCATGAGCTTATGTGACCTTTTTTCATTCTTATAACATTCTATTCAAATCATTTCGAATTCAAGCACTTGGATAATACTGAAAACACTTCAGCTCTGGTTATATTGTTACCAGGTTTGAAGGTGTTGTCTGGATATCCATCGATAATTTTGGACTCAGTTAATATAGCTACACATTTGTATGCCCAGCTCGAAATTTCTTTCTCATCTTCAAACTTAAGTTGATTATTGGATTCTCCAAGTTTAAAGGCATTCACGATAATGGTCACAGCTTCTTCCCTTGTGCAATTCTTATTAGGACCGAAGGTATTATCATTATATCCTAATACAATACCTTGTTCTTTTGCTACAGCTACATAGCCTGCTGCCCATGACGGGATAGTATCCTTATCTGCAAAATCCAAAACTGGGTTTTCAGCTGATTTTAATCCTATAGCTTTTGTTACAATTGTTGTAAGCTCAGCCCTTGTTATATTTTTGTCCGGCTTGATTGTACCATCTTGATAACCACTTAAGATGTTCTTCCCTATCAAGTCATTTATAAAGTCTTTTGCCCAGTGATTGGATATATCCGAATAAACAGCTGCTGGTATTGTTTCTTTTTCCTCAACTACTGTATCCGGTGTTGCAACTGGTGTTACAGTTGCTGTTGTTGTTGGAGTTGCGGTTGGTGTTGCGGTTGGTGTTGCAGTTGGTGTTGCAGTTGCAGTAGATGATTTATTTCTGTCTTTTCTAGCACTTGAATTTGAACCACCACTAGTATTACTGCTTGGAACATGTATAACTGTCTTGTATTCAAATAAATCCGGTAATATGTTATATATATACTGATTAACGTAACCCCAAGCATGTGTACCACCGTCGCACACTATAAAGTATAAATTCCCTTTCTTTGTATCCGAAGAGTAAATAAAAGCATCTGTTAATTCTCTCATTTCATTCATCTGTGGCTCCATGCCAGGATGTGCAACATCCGCACTACCTGAAGCAGCGAATATTTTAAAGTCTTCGGGTATCTTATAACCGGAATTTATTGCAACATTTGCCAAATACTCTGCCGAGCTCGGTTCATCGGGATTCTGGGCTCCGAACCTAAATCCAGCACATAAAGGCATATAATATTTGACATAGTCAAGACAGTTGGCAAATACATTCCAAGTAGTCATTGAACCCATAGAGAATCCACCAAATGCTCTGTGATCCCTTGAAGCCTTAATATCCTGCAAGCTTGTTGATCTTAGGTATGTATTATATTTTGTCTCCACCAACGGAATAATCTCACTGGTCAATTCCTCATGGAATAGCTCTACATTACCATCATTTTTCCCACCATAAAAGGAAGGTGTAACAACTATAAGGGGCTCAATATCACCCTTTGCTATCATATTATCCAGTATTTTCGTCAATTCCTTGCTTTCGCCAGGCTCACCGAATATAGTATTCACATTTTCCCCGCCACCGTGCATCAGATATAAGACATTATACTTTTTAGCCTTATTAGAAGGGTCATATCCATAAGGAAGATAGACGTTAAGTGCTTTAACAGTTGTACCATTGTCAACATCAGCGTAATTATAGCTTAATCGTTCGATGGTACCTTGTTTTTCATTATCTAGCCTGTACTCATCGGAAAGGGGTATAAATTCTTTTTCATTTGCTGCTTCTTCAGTAAGTTTTAACTTGCCAATCGCTGCCTTCAAGGCATCATATTGCTCGTCAATTTGCTTCTGAGTAATATTTTCATCTGCAAGCACTTCTTCAGCTTTTTCTATCGCATCCATTACAATACTTGCATTTGTATAGCGTGTAAAATCAGTTTTCTTTGTTTTTTCAATAAGATTTTTGAGACTGTACGGATTCAATCCACTTACTGCATCTTCTGTCTTACCTAAAAGAATGACTTCTCCAAATTTTCCTGTGTCCTCCCATGCACTATTTGTTGAATCAAAAAGATTAACAGTACCAACTCTGCTAGCTCCTACTCCATCATTAATCTGTAATTCAACTCCAAGAACCTTTCCATTTGAAGGTTCATATTTAAATTGAACTCTTGCTTCAACTAAGTATCCACCATCTATTAATCTCGTGCTGGTAAAAAACCTCTCTGCATCCCCATTGTCTGCAGTCTGAAGGTTTTCATAGTTTACTCGAAAATGTAAATCATCTACACCATAATCTTTTGACTTCTCATTGTTCTCATCTAAAAATATTTCCAAAGAATCCTGCTCATATGGATTACGAGATTGTACGGACATTTGGCTGTCTTTTACTTCTGCAAGGATATACAAAGCATTATCATCCCACAAAGATTTAAAAGTAGCTTCGGCATAAACATCCCCGGTAACACATTGTGGTACAACTGTTATTGCATCGTTCCATACATCATCTACTTCACCATCAATAACCGGTGAACCGAAGTAGGAAACCATTCTTCCCTCTGAATCAAGTCCATCTACCGTATAATTTTCTACGTCAGCGCTGTTTGAAGCTGCGTCTTCTGCAAGTACCGATAGATTAAAGGTAGTCAACATACCAACAATCATAGCACTTGACAAAATAAAGCTTAAACACTTTCTAATACCTTTCTTTAAAACCATTATTACTCCTCCTCAAATATATATATTTTGTTGCATTACTACCAAACTGTCATTACTTATGTATATTTATTTCCAAGAATATATAATAGTTTTTTATATCCAAACTATTGATTTTAACTAATTCAGAGACATTATTCCTGCAATATCCAAATGTCCCTATGCCTTAAAAAAATATCACATAACCAATAAAAGTTCAATATAAATTTTCACAATTTGTATCGAATTTGGTATTTTCAGTTATATTTTTGAAGTATCATAAGGATTTAAAAGAACAAGCCGAATAGGCTTTTACCCATTCGGCTTGTGTTTAAAATACTTCTAATAAATGATCAACGAAGTTAAAAAAGGAGATTTGCTACTTAAGATGTTTATACAAATCTTCCAAACTATCATAGTCTAACATTTCATAAACAATAATATCTAAAGTCTCTACATCAAGCTGCTCAATTTTAATTCTCATGTCCTCTGCTAAAACCCCAAATTTGAAGTCTATTACAAGTTCTCCGAACTGTTCATACTCATATAAAGTCTCTTTAAAACTTCTCTTTGCAGTCCATTTTTCACTCCCATTGTACAATACGCACGGTATAATTACAGGTAGTTTGAAATCTTTTCTTCTAGCTTCTTTCTTGTCTGTCTTTTTTAATATATTTCTCCATATCTCTACCATATAACTGACTTGACAATTCATTTATTGCATATAAAGGCATATTTACAAGCCAATCTTCCTTTTTATAATCGCTCATTGAGGCTCGTATGGAAATACGCGGTGAGAACATTTCATTGTAAACTTTTAAACTTTTTGCCTTAAGATTAGTCTCAGCTTTTACCTCAATTGGTACAATTGTATTTCCATTGTCTATTACAAAGTCAATTTCTGAATTACCCCGATCATTAGACCAATAATAGGTGTCAAGCTCTTTTATACCTTTTAGTTGTTGAAAAACATACTGTTCAGTTAATGCTCCTTTAAACTCTTCAAAAAGGGCATTACCCTCAAGTAGAGTTTGAGGATTCAGTCTAGACATGCACGAAAAAATCCCAACATCTAACATAAACAGCTTAAAGGCCTTTAAGTCCTCATAAGCTTTAAGAGGGATAGCAGGCTTTGTAATTCTTGATACTTTGGTAACAAGACCACAGTCGATAAGCCACAGCATGGCAAGCTCATATTCTCTAGCTCTTGCACCTTCTTTGACAAGACCATATACAAATTTCTTATTTTCCTTTGCTAGCTGAACAGAAATGCTGTTCCAAATTAGGCGAATACGAGGCACAACTTCATTTGGAGCATGTTTTGAAAAATCCTGTTCGTAAGCATCAAGTATTCTTTTCTGTATTTCACGCACTTTGTTAAAGTCATTCTCCCGTGAGAAGTGAAAAACTACCTCCGGCATGCCTCCCACAAAATAATAGTGCTTTAAAGCGTCAATGTATTTTGTCTTAAAGTTGGTAACCATAGCAAAATCGCCTTTTTTCAGTAGTTCTACAAACTGTTCCTTACCCGTAGCCATAAGAAACTCAGTAAAGTTTAGTGGATAAAGGTCAAGAAACTCCACTTTTCCAACAGGGAAAGAAGTACCAGGGTGAAGAGCAACTCCAAGTAAGCTTCCTGCTGCCACAATACGGTATTGAGGAGCATTTTCATTAAAGTATTTCAAGGATTTCAAAGCGTTTGGTACTTCCTGAACCTCATCAAAAATAATTAATGTATTCTCAGCAAGTATCTTAAATCCTGCTTCTAGCTCCAAACCCAATATTATACGAGGTATATCCAGATCCCCCGAGAAAAGCTCCTTCATCCGCTCATTTCCATCAAAATTTATATAAACAGTGTGATCAAAATAGCTTTTACCAAACTCTTGCATAAGCCATGTCTTACCCACTTGCCTAGATCCCCTGATTATCAGTGGCTTTCTATTTGGGTTGTCTTTCCACTTTTTTAAATCTTCTATTGCGTATCTGTACATATTGCATCACCTCAAAATATATCGTAACATAATTATACACAGTATTCAATTGAATTATGTGTATAATATACACATTTAAGTTTGAAATAACGCAAATACATAAATACTCTCACATAGGAAAAGCCGAATAAG
>JAAYPF010000076.1 GCA_012519925.1 Clostridiaceae bacterium | reverse complement strand
GGGGCTACGCCCCGTTTAAACCCCGCATGGTACACTTTTACATTTCTTTTGAAAGCCTTGCGTCTTCTGCGACTCAAGGTTTTATTTTTTTAGAAAATCAATGCACTTTCTTAGAAAACAAAAAACCCCTACAAACAGGTGTATTTGTAGGGGTAAATCATTTAGTTCAAAAGTGCAGAATGTGGTGGGCGATAAGGGACTCGAACCCCTGACTTTCACCACGTCAAGATGACACTCTACCAGCTGAGTTAATCGCCCATAGTACATTCGCAATCTAGATTATAATCATTTATTGCTTAATTGTCAATGGTCTTTTTTAACTTAGGTGCATAATCTAAAGTGCGAATTTAAATGGCATAAAACATATGGCAACCCTTTATAACGGCAGCTTACCAATTGTTTCTTTACTTCAAAGCTCCTTTTTAAGATTCTATTACTTAATCTTGAGGATAAAAAACCTCTAAAGCTTTATTTATAAACTTTATATTGACCGGCAATTCTGGTCCCTTTTCACCATCAACACTTATAGCCATATCCTTGTCAGCTTTAATTTTGCAATACTTTGTTTTTAGAGTTATCACATGCTTACTGCTAATGGATTCATTGCTCAACACCTTAAAAAATATGCTTGCCAAATCAATATGTTTGCAATTCTTAATTAGGGCAATATCCATAAGTCCATCAGAATAATCAGCATCCTTCAGAATATTATTGAATCCAGCAACATGCTTTCCGTTTATTATTACAAACATAAGTGCCTCTTCTTCAATAACCGTATCTTCTGTCTCTAAAGTCAACAATACCGACTTCATATTTGCAACTTCACTAAGAGCTTTTAAATAATAGGCAAAAGGTCCAAAATTCCTCTTAAGGTCATTATTTGTGCTAAAAGAAACATCCGCAAATACCCCTCCGGCACAAGAACTTAAAAAGTACTGTTCATCATTAATTAAGCCAACATCCACTTTAACAGTATTACCGCTTAGAATTGTATCAATGCATTTATCTAAGTCTGAAGAAATATTGAGTATTGCGGCAAAATCGTTACACGTTCCCGATGGAATTATTCCTAAGGGAACGGATAACTTTAATTTTAGCATTAGATTACTTATATAATTCAAGGTGCCATCTCCACCAGAGGCTATAATGTATTTATAGCGATTATTCTCTAGTAAGTTTTTGAGTTCGTCGGTTTCAGCTTCACCTATTCTATAGGGTTGAAGCAATATACCCTCATCTTGGAATCTACCTAAAATATAATCAATTTTCTGAATAATACTCCTATCCCCGGATAAAGGATTATAAACTAAAATAGCTTGTTCCATAATAATTACCCTTCTTGCCTTATGTATATTTGCTGTATATATAACAAAAATCAACTTAACGGTATTACTAATTATTAAAACATACCGCGGCAAAGCCGCAAGAATTCAGAACCATATACAGCTTACTATACTGTCATGTTTTTTGCAACAATTATTGGAAAGTTTGAAGTTCCTTTTAGATGTATTCCCTTCGATAAAACAACACCCTTGTCAAGTATAGTATTCTCGATGTTTACATCCTCTTCCAAAACCGTACCCTGCATAATAATGCAGTTCTTAACGCTCACACCTTTTTTAATGGTAACACCTCTAAAAAGTACCGAATCTTCCACCTTTCCTTCAATTATGCATCCATCTGCCACAATTGAATTGGTCACTTCAGCTTCATCATTATATTTAGCAGGTGCTTCGTCCTTAACCTTTGTGTATATCTTGCCTTCACTCTCAAAAAGCTCTTTACGAATATCAGGATTCAACATCTCCATATTTAGTCTATAGTAAGCATTTATCGTGCTTATGTTTCTCCAGTATCCATTAAATTTATATCCAAATATTTTTAAAACATCTAGCTTTTTAATAAGTATATCTTTAACGAAATCGTATTTCCCATGGGCAGCACATTCCTCAAGAAGTGAAATTAAAAGCTCCCGCCTCATTAAGTATATCCCCATAGAACACGTTATAAACTGAGGGTCATTGTGTTTCTCCTGAAAATCAATAATTCTTCCGCTCTCGTCCATATTCATTGAGCCTAGATGTACCAATTCTTCAGAAGGCAAATCACTCATATCTCTATAAGCAATTGTTATATCTGCATTACTTTCTAAATGATACTCAAGCATCTTATCAAATCGCATATTATAAATACAATTTCCCATTGCAATAACTACGTATTTCTCAAAGCTTCGCTTGAGGAAAGTTAGATTGTGAAACATTGCATCGGCACTACCCTGATACCAACCGGAATTTTCACCAGTCAAAGATGGAGGAAATATGAAAAGTCCTTCATTTCTTCTATCTAAATCCCACTCTTTTCCCGAACCTAAGTGATCCATCAGTGAACGAAAACTATACTGAGTAAGAACTCCAATATTTGTGACTCCAGAGTTTACCATGTTTGATAGTGAAAAATCTATCATTCTATACTTTCCAGCTACCGGAACAGCAGTACTCGAACGTGTTTCAGCCAGTTCCTTCAGTCTGTTATTCTTCCCTCCGGTCAGAATTAATCCCATTGTACTTTTCATTCACATTCACCCCCCTTTAATGCACTTTTTCCCGATTCGATATTTAAAGAGCATATTTCATCTTTGTTAATACCTATATCAATTACTACATTCTTGCCAATATTACAATCATCAGGAATACACGCTCTATCTCCCACAACGGTTATTCCAGAGTTATAGATAGAAGGCTTTAATTCATTTGGCACATTCTCTCCAATGCCCATTTTTACTCTATCTCCAACCTTCACATTTTCACCTAAAATACTCTGGCTAATATATGTATCCTTACCGACAAAGGAATCAGTCATTATTATTGAATCTTCAATAACAGCCCCCTCTGAAATATATGCACCTGGAAATATAACAGAATTCTTCACTTTTCCGTAAATCATACACCCTTCTGAAACAATTGCTTTTTTTATACTTCCTGTAGGTCCAATATAGTGTGCAGGCTTCACTGGATTTGGCGTAAATATCTTCCATGCAGGATCAAAAAGATTAAAATCAGGTACTCTGCTGATTAAATCCATATTTGATTCCCAAAAAGCTTGAATTGTACCCACATCACGCCAGTAACCGACGAAATTATAAGCCCACATTTCCTTTCCTTCATTTAACATCATCGGAATAATATTTTTACCAAAATCGTGGTCGGATTCTTGGTTTTGATCATCTCTTATCAGATAATCCTTTAATACTTCCCAAGTGAAAATATATACTCCCATTGAAGCAAGATTGCTTTTAGGATTGGCAGGTTTCTCTTCAAACTCATAAATTTTACCGTTTTGATGAGTATTCATTATGCCATACCTTGAAGCTTCCTCAAAGGGTACCTGTATAACCGAAATTGTGGCATCTGCTTTATTTGCCTTATGAAAATCAAGCATTTTTGAATAATCCATCTTGTAAATATGGTCTCCAGACAAAATAACAACATATTGTGGTGAATGCTTGTCAACATAATGAATATTCTGAAAAACTGCATTTGCAGTTCCTTTATACCATTCACCTATTTCAGCTTTCAGATAAGGGGAAAGTATAGTTACACCGCCATCAATTCTATCCATATCCCACGGTTTGCCTATCCCTATATGAGCGTTGAGTTCTAAAGGTTGATATTGAGTGAGGACACCTACTGTATCAATATCTGAGTTTATACAATTACTTAAGGAAAAATCAATTATTCTGTACTTACCGCCATAAGAAACTGCGGGCTTTGCAATATTCTTAGTTAAGACCCCCAGTCTACTGCCCTGACCTCCTGCCAACAATAAAGCAATAATCTCCTTATTCTGCATCCAATCCCCCACCTTGATATGATTATGTTTACACTAAGTATAAATATATATTCTATATATAGCCTGTTTATCCTTTTTTAAATCGAAAATTGTGCCAAAAATAAGCAATAAGATATTTTTTACCACCTCATAAACTCAAATTAAAAAGCTAATGCCCCGTTTAATAAATATATTCCAGGGCATAGTTTGATTTTTGATGTTATAATACTAACACCATAAACATCTCATCTATTATTACATTATTGTATTCACAATTTTTCAATAAATACATAAAATTTGAAATAAGGCAATTCAAAAATTGATAATTGATCAATTACCCCTTAGAAAATTTGCTTTATCTTCTATAATACCACCTTATTCATTTGAATCGTTTCTAAACATTTTTTTATATTCAGCCGGACTATAGTCAGTATATTTCCGAAATAATCTGCTAAAATAACTCGACTCGCGATAGCCTAACATATCACTGACCTCATAAGTCTTGCAATTCCCTTCCTTGAGTAGTCTTTTTGCCCACTCCATCTTCACTGTAGTAACATATTCAAGGAAATTGTAGCCTGTCTCCTGCTTAAAAAGAGAACAAAAGTAATTTTTACTCAAATTTAATTTTTCGGAAATAGTAAATAGGGTTATATCTTGATCGATGTGTTGAAGTACATAGTCACAAGCCTTCTTAATTATAGGATTTCCGTCGCCGGGCTTGTACTTTTTCACTACTTCCATAATATCATTTACTATGTAAATAAAATGCTCCTTAATTTCTTCTTCAGATTTAAAAGAAGTAAAATCAACATCAGTAAACTTGTTGAAATCATATAGTTTCTTTATATAGCTATATTGAGAATCTATGTATCTTGAAATATTATACACCAATTGGTTAGCAGCAAATGCTATTCTGTTCAAAACGCCCTGCGAGCCTATGCTTATTTCATTAAATAAATTGTTTATAGTCTGTACAACTCTTTCATCCGCTGTCATTATGTAGTCGGTTAAAAGCTTTTCACGTTCTGCAGGGTATAGAATTTTCTGCTGTTTGTCAAAATCAAACTCTTTTATATTTATAACACGGTTGCCACCTAAAATATACTTGTGCCGCAAGGCAGCCTTCGCACCCATATAACTCATACTTATTTCTTTTATATTATTCTGAATATTACCAACCCCAATGGTCACTCTAACATCCATATCGAGCTTGATCTTTTCCAATAGTTTTGAAAAAAACGAGTAGGATATTTCCTCAAACTCTGGTATTTTAATATCACTAAGCGGTTGAATGATCACACTTAATATGCCTATATCCATATCTCCTATTACACAGCTAATGCTGCCGAAATCGTCAGCCGTTTTATGTATCTCAAAACGAACCTTCTTTGTAAGTTCATCGAATTTACCACTCTTAACCAATTCTTTTGATTTATCATCAAAATTGCCAATCTCTACAATCGCAACTTGTACCATTCCTTTATGGAGATTTAGCCCATACTCCTCAACCATATCGTCAAACTTCTGCAAAAGATAATCTTTTCCTCTTAATATATCATATAGGAGTCTTTCTCTAAAAAGCTCCATTTTCTCCTTGATTTTTTGTTTTTTTTCCTCTTCCTGCTTTTTGAGCATTAGTTCATCAAAAACTTTTTTCATCAATTCTATCAGGCTGTCCTTATTTATAGGCTTCATAATATAACCGAAGGCTCCCAACAAAATCCCCTGCTTAACGTGAGGATAATCGTCTTCATCACTTAGAAAAACTACCTGTGGGCCGGTTTCATATTCTTTTATTGAGTTTAGTAGCTCTATGCCGTCCATTTTAGGCATACTTATATCTGATATAATAACATCTGGGTTGTATTCGTTAAATTTATGTAATGCATCTATTCCGTTATTTGCAATATATACAATTTCAAACCCAATATGGTTCCAGTTTATTTGATTTGCCAACCAATCACACACCAACGGGTCATCATCAACTATCATGACGCTAAACAATGCAAGATCCTCCCTTTTATTACATTAAAACAGCTACATTTATTCTTGAATCTATTTAATACATAACAATAGAATTAATATTGCTTTTTTATAGAAATGTCCTACAAAATAGAAATAAGTTTAATTATCCATAAAATAATATTAATACGTTATTAAATTCTTGTCAAATATTTGTTGTTTATAAAGAGATAAATAACTGGTATTTTTCATATATATTGCCATATAGTTTTAAATGGCGAGTTTTGTCTGAAATTAGCTTAGCATAAAGAAAAAAAGGAGGTATCCTCCTTTTTTATGCATTTATTAATTTGTCGATTGTTTTTTGATCAAAACCTACAATAATGTTTCCATCTATATCTAATACTGGTACACCTCGCTGACCTGACTTTTTAACCATCTCTGCAGCTGCTTCTCTGTCTGCTGATACATCTACGTCATCAAAAGCCACATTCTTTGATTTTAAATAATCTTTCGCAATTGTACACCATGGACAAGTTGGGGTTGAATATACTTTTATTGTCATATTTATTACCTCCTAATAATCATGTTTTCGTTTACATTTTATATATACCCCATACAGGTATATATAAACAAACTTTTTTATTTTTTAATTAGTATAACAAAAAAAGAGGTCGCTTACCTCTTTTTTTGTTTTAATAATAATCATTTGATTATCTTCTTATCAATAATATCAGCGTGTAATGGTTTCATTACGCTAGCATTAGTATAAGCAGTGTAAGCAGAATATTCGGAAATAATCTTTTTTTCTGCTTCAGTAAGTCTAATTATCTTTTTTGGTTGCATTACTTTCTCCATTTAGTACTGCCCCCTTTTAATTATTATAGTTTTATTATACCTCATCAGCATTTGATAAGATATAGTACAATAGGCTAATTTTTCTAGTACTCTACTAGTATATTAGCATTACTATCCATTCTACTTACTGGTTTTCTTTGCTGCAGTGCTTTTCTTTGCTGTAGTAGTTTTGCTACTTGTAGTCTTTTTTGCAGCAGTTTTTGTTGATGTAGCTGCTTTTGTCTTAGCTGTTTTCGTTTTGGTTGCAGAAGCTTCTTTTGCTGTCTCGGATTTTGTTGCACTTGCCTTCACCTTTGGAGAAGCCTTCTTTTCGGTAGAAGTACTAGACTTCCTTGAAGCTTTTGCTGAAACATTGAAAGAATAATTTTGCTGTGAATTATTATCCCAATTATCCACACTATCCTTAAATGCAATGTTCAAGTTGTCCGACAAATTTACTTTAATAGTGGCTTTAAATACATCTTTGTCCTTTTCCATAGGGATAAATTCTTTGGCTTCCCAGTTGTCGCCATAACCTATATGGGCGTATACAGAGTCGGCACCACTTTGTGCGAGCAAACCTCTATATAGGACAGTAACCTCGTCCCCAACATTGATTGTAGCTTTTGAGATTTTAACGCCATTATCTTCATACAATTGCCTAGTTCTTGCCAAAACAATCACCTCTTCGTTTAGATTTTAGTTATTTTATTTTCTCAAAATGCTCTTAATAATTATTATTTGTCTCTAAACCAAATAATAATTTTAGGTTCTAGCCTCTTAAACTTTTGCCCCTTTTTTTGCGTTAAGAAACGTAATTAAATTTTATTTAAATACCCTTCCCACATATTATTCGGAAAAATTATCAAATACTTTAATACTAATTTTAAAAATTTACAAAAAACATTTACTAAAGTTCTAATCCACAATGCTTTTTGTGTACAATTTACCACTATATACATTTTTTTATATGCTCGAAAACATTTTATAAAAAAATGCAGCAATAGTCAACTAATTTACATAAAAGAAAATAGTTTTATATATATAATTAATATATGTATATTCTTATTGATTATTCAAAAGGCACTTTTTAGATAATACATTTTTATCCCAAAATAAGTTTTTCTAACGTCGGATTAATGCTTAAAGCTTTCTTCAATTCCTTATATTCGTAAAGCGTCGATGGCTTTGGCTGATAATTTTTAACAGCTCTGATCATAAGATTTTTAGGGGTTTCAATTGGTGAAATATACTCCACAACCGAAACCTTATAGCCTAATGCTTCTAATAAAAGAGCTCTAATTCCATCAGTAATTATATCCGCCATTCTCGCCTTTAAAATTCCGTGCTTTATTATTTGCTCAAAGGGTGGATAAGAATACTGACTTAAAATTTCCTGCTGACAACACGGTACCACCACTATAGATTTGACTTTATTGTTTACTGCTAAAGCTATTGCCTGATCTGTAGCAGTATTGCAGGCATGTAAACTAATAACCATGTGAACATCTCTCTGAGCTTTATAATTGCTTATATCAGTCACTTTAAACTCCATATTATGGTAGCCAAGGTTGTCTGCTATCTTCTTTGAAGCTTCAATTACTGTAGGTGAGTTGTCGAGTCCTATAAAATAGCATGGTTTTTTCAGTACTTCTCTTATGTAATAGTTCAACACAAAAGTAAGGTACGATTTTCCACAGCCGCAATCTAATACCGTTATAGAATCATGCTCCTTCAGAAGTTCACCTAACATATCGTTTATCAACTCAACAAAGCGATCAATCTGATTATACTTGCGTATCATATCATTTTTGATTTTTCCATTAGCTGCTAAAATTCCAATTTCTTTGAGCAAATCATCAGCTTGACCAACTTTTATATAATAGTCTCGGTTGGATATTTGCGGTACATCATTATGGTTATTTAGTACTTCCTCAACCTGATTTTCCTTAGTTTTCATTTTAACATTTTTATCATCGGCTTCTATAAATATGGTGGTTCCCCGCTCTTCATAGGTAATTTGGAGACTGTCATAGTTTTCTGCTAGTTTTGTCAAGCTAAGAGCTAGGGAATTTATTTCAATTGTTTCGGAATTTCCGCTATAGCTTATCTTTAGCTTTTCTTCTAAAAGAACCACACTACCCGGAAACTTTTTAGTTCCAGATTTGAAAATAAGATCAATTTTCTTAAAGTACTCTTTATTTTCTTCTATGCGGCTTTCAAGCCCTGTTAAAAACAATTTTAGTTTGTTTAAACTCTGCTTATTCATACCTACTTCTCCTAATTTTAATTTAAATTATTTTCTTTTTGACTTCTTACCTCATTTATAAGATTTGAAAGCTCATCCTGTGTCAACTCACGAAATTCACCTGGTGCAAGGTCTTTATCTAGTACCAAATTCCCCATGGTCACCCTCTTTAAGAACTTAACTTTCTTACCCACTGCTTCAAACATCCTCTTAACCTGATGAAATTTGCCTTCATATATTACTACATCAACACTTGAATTTACATCTCTATCTAATATATACAGTTCGGCAGGAAGTGTTTTATAACCATCCTCCAAAATTACTCCTTCTTCAAACCTTTTTACATCCTCTTGCGTTACTTCTCCTTCTATGAAAGCAAAATACCTTTTGGGAACATGCTTTTTAGGAGACAAAATTTCATGGGCAAGCTGCCCGTCATTAGTTATGAGAAGAAGCCCCTCCGTATCAATATCAAGTCTTCCTACTGGAAACAAATCAAAGCACTTATATTCTTCCGACAAAATATCAATTACTGTTTCATGTCGGTCATCAAAAGTGGCTGAAATAACACCTGCCGGCTTATTCATCATAATATATATGTATTGTCTGTAATTGAGTTTTTGACCTGATATTTCTATCTGGCTTTTCTTAGGATCTACATGCATTCCGCTATCATCTATTACTTCACCATCAACTTTTACTTGACCACTTTTTACAAGTTGTTTAATCTCTCTTCTTGTTCCGAAACCGGAATTTGATAATATTTTGTCCACTCTTTGCGTCTCTCTCATGCCTTACCCTCCTGCTTATATAATTTTTCAAGCTGTTAACTAGGCTAGCCTAACTCATTTTTCTCCAACCCTTAGGGTACAAGTTCTTGAGCATATCGCCGGTTTGCTTTGACCACCCTAGTGTAAACCCATCTACTAAAATACCCACTAAGGCTTTTTCCCCTTCCCTCATTAAGGTCTCTCCCTTTAGGTACTTTATTACCTCAACTGAGTTAGCATCAAAATTAAGAACATTTTTCAAATCATTTTTACCTAGCGAAAGAACAAAAGAATGAGAGGGCTCAAATCTCCCTTTTAAAGCTTCTCCTATATATCTTCCAAACTTCGCAACCTTTATTCCTGAAAGATCTGGTAATTTAACCGGCAAAGAGTAAAGGTTGTTTCCCTTTACTATAAAAGTATCTTCAAGTATTAGGTTCAAGTTAGCCTTTTCAAAATTTCTATAACTATCAAGTACTTCACTATTGCCCGATACCATGGTTTTGTCAAAGCTTTGGAAAGACTTAAAATCAGCTTCCTTTTTGTGCAGCAATGCAACAAAATGTCCTTCACCTTTGACCTTGTGCGGCCATAATCTTGCCGTCTTTTTTAGCTCAGTATCGTTGTTGACCCACTCAGGTCTTCCATCGGCTATACCATCCGTCTTAGGCACTTCACAAAGTTCATAGTCAGGATGATTCTCTATAAATTCCACAATCCTTTGTTCATTTTCTTCCGGAGAAAAGGTACAAGTTGAATACACCAAATAGCCTCCTGGTTTCAACATTTTATCTACATAACTTAAAATATCCCTTTGCATCCCAGAGCATAAATCGCATTTGTATTTTCCCCAACTTTTTGCTGCATCCTCATCCTTTCGAAACATTCCTTCACCTGAGCAAGGTGCATCAACTAGAATTTTATCAAAAAAGTTCATAAACTTACCCGATAGATTCTTCGGAGTATCGTTTGTAACAACTGCATTGGTAACCCCACACAGTTCAATATTCTTAACAAGGGCTTTCACCCTATCAGAATTGATATCATTTGCTACCAATAGACCCTTACCCTTCATCCCAGCTGCTATTTGAACAGTTTTACCGCCGGGGGCTGCACAGAGATCCAAAATATTCTCACCGGGTTTTGCAGCTATTACCGCACCAGGTAGCATTGCACTTGGTTCCTGTATATAGTACAACCCTGCATAATAGTATGGATGCTTGCCGGGATTCTCTCCTTCCCTGTAATAAAACCCATCTTTCGTCCAGGGTACCGGCTCAAGTACAAAAGGTGTTATCTTTAAAAACTCTTCGACACTTATTTTAAGCGTATTAACTCTTAGCCCATAATATCTAGGTAAATCAAAGGAATTTACAAACTCCTCATATTCCTTTGTATCTAAAAGATTATGTATTTTATCTAAAAATTCAACAGGTATTCTCATGTTTATAGCTCCATTCTCATCCATCATAACTTATGTTATTATAACATATACAATCTTTGCTGCAAATCTTGGTAATAATCAAGTGAACACTCTATAAATATTCGATAAAAATATAAATTTAATTAATTAATAAAGAGGATTTTTAATAGTTTTGTAGAATAAATATTTATAAGTAATGTAATTTTCAATAAAAAATTTGCACTCGCCATTTCAAAAATTTAATTTAACAGGCTTCATGACTCAAATTTTCCTTAGGTTGTTATTTGAAATGGCCTAATATATACATATCTAAAAAAGCAAAACTATTCTCACTATTTATCTGGAGGTTAAATATGAAAAAGTTTATTTCTTCATCCAGCATTTTACTAATTTTCCCGCTTCTTGTCACGCTGATTTTTGCTATCATTACTAAAGTTCAAACGGATAACTGGGTAGCAGTTATACTCCTATTATTATCAACAGTATTATCTAGTTTTATTTTATATGTTCTTAACTATTTTAAAATAAAAAATCGCTTTAATCATTTTGAAAGTTACATCAGTCAATTAAAACAAGGTGATTTTTCTCAATCAATTGATACCTCAAAGTGCTCAGGGTTTGGTAATATTGCACAAGGTGTTAATGATGTTTTTACGGATGTTAAAGCTCTACTTCAAAGCTTTCACGATCTCTCAAGCTCCATTTTAGACTCTTCAAATTCAGTATGTTCCACAGCAGATCAGGCCTCAAGTGCCATGCAAGACATATCAAAAACTATGGATGAGATTGCAAAAGGTGCTTCTGACCAAGCACAGCAAGCACAGCATGGGGTTGAAATGGTGGATAACCTTAGTGAACAGATTGATTTTGTATATGAAAGTTATGGTAGGATAACCGATGAAACAAAAAAAATAAACGACCTAAACAATGTTGGTCTTGACTCAGTCAGCATTTTGCATACTAAATCAAAAGAAAATAACGATACCGCCGAAAAAATATTTACAGTTATTGAAAAGTTAACAAATACTACAAATGACATAGGATTATTTGTTGAGTCAATAGAAAGCATCGCTGAACAGACTAATCTTCTGGCTTTGAACGCTGCTATTGAAGCTGCAAGAGCCGGTGAGGCAGGTAGAGGTTTTGCTGTAGTTGCAGAAGAAGTAAGAAAGCTTGCGGATCAAAGTAGAAAGTCAACAGAAGAAATTAATGTGCTCATGAAAAGCATTCAGGAAGAATCACAATTAGCAATTCAATCAATGGAATTAATGAAAAAAGTGTCCCAAGAACAGAATATTGCAGTTAACAAAACCGATAGTGCCTTTAACGATATTGCAAATGCGATAACAAATATCGTAGGAAAAATTAACGAAGTTAATCAATCGGTTTCAAAAATGCAGAATGATAAGATTCAGGTTACTTCTGCAATAGAGAGTATTTCATCGGTTTCGGAAGAAACCGCAGCAGCGAGCGAAGAAGTAGCAGCTACTACAGAACATGAGCTTTTAGCAATTTCAGAAATGCAAAAGTCTTTCAAAAAGCTCGATGGATTGGTGCATCAGCTTGATGGTAAATTGAACAGTTACTCTATTGGCAAATAAATATTACTGTATTGACATAAACAAAAGTTCGTAGGCGTTTAGCTTTCGAACTTTTGTTTATGTCAATTATTGAATTACCTCATTACATCACTAGACATTGTATGATTTTAGAAGTTCTGCAAGCTCTGCCTTTGGAAAGTTTTCACTCGCTTCTCTTATGTGGTCTGCCGTATTGTCCTCGGACCAAAAATGTGTAAGTAGCAACCTTTTTGCATTGGCTTTTTGAGCAACAATACCGCATTCCCTTGCTGTCAAATGCGGGACATTATCGCTTTTCTTATCCTTCGATAGTAGACCTGCATCAAGCATTATGATATCTGCATCCTTTGAAAACTCTATAATATTGTCATTCCATGAGGTATCTCCGGAAAACACAAACTTCTTGCCTCTCGAAATTATTGATAGAGCATAACTTGTAACGGGATGCACCATTTCCTTAAATTCTACCTTCATATCTCCGTAGTTTAGCACTAGGTCAGGAGTTATATGCTTTAGGTTAAATACTTCAGGTATATCCATTCTATTGTATTCCTCTTGAGGCTGGTTTGGTGCATATACCTCTATAGGGCTAAGTTTTGCACCTCTATTCATTTTTATCTGTAGTGCGTAGCGTAGTATCATCATGTCGGACATGTGATCGCTGTGCAGATGCGTTAGGATGATTGCATCGAGTTCCTCGATTGGTATGAATCGTTGAAGGTTTGCTAAGACTCCATTTCCGCAGTCTATTAGGATATTTTTATCTCCTTCTGTTATTAAGTAGCCTGAGCAGGCTCCTCCTGCTGATGGGAAAGGGCCGTTGTTTCCAAGTACCGTTAATTTCATGTTTGTCACCTCGTTTTAGTTGTTATTTTCTATTCTTTTTGGCTTTAATTGTTTTGCTTTTATTTTTTTGTGGTCTGAATTAGTGGTGTAGTGATTTTGAGACTGTAGGAAGGGGAATACCTGTTGTTTTAGTGTTTTGCATTTTATAGGGTTGTATTCTTGCCTAATAAAGTTTGTTGATCAGTTTAAGTGCTTTATCCTTGAAAGAGATGTTGCTATTATGTAGCCTACAAATGCACTTACTCCTCCTTGAACTGCGTTTACTGGAAGTTCTGATATAGCTTTTATGTATCCGTATTCGGTGCTGAAAAGTCCTAGTATGTATATCTCTGCTAAGAAGTAACCTGTTATCATAACAATACATCCTGCGATTATTGCTAGCATATTTATTACATTACCGTTTATTTTCTTATTGCCTTTAGCTTTATATATTATATATCCAATTACAAAACCTTCCAAGCCTTTTACAAAAAATGTGATGGGTGCAAAATATGCATAACCCAAAAAAACGTCAGCGAGAGCTGAACCAAATGAGCCAGCAACAAATCCGCTTTTTTTACCTAGCATAACGGCAGCAACAATTATTGCAGCATCTCCAATATTAAAATACCCCAAAGGACCCGGTATTTTTGTAAACATAGTCACCAATAAAACCGTTGCTATCATTAAGCCGTTTAATATAATTTGCTTTATTTCTTTTCTATTCTCTTCTCTTCCCTTCAAACTCCCCAAAATTTAATCCTCCCACCTATATGTTTTGTACTAAGCATTTTAGATATTGTAACATGTATGCATTGATTTATATGATTTAAAGCCAATCTAATCCATAATTTGGATTTTGTGAACTAACGGTTGTTAAGCATCGTCAGCACACTGTAATCATCGTTTATCTCAAGCTTTGTGATACTGGCGTTATCAACTCTAAAACGCCACGAGCTTTCGATACCTAGCTCTAAAAGGTATGCCAATATAAATCTTATTGTACCAAGGTGTGTTACAAGCATAAATACACCTTTAGTATTTTTCTCTATTAACTCTCTTACAAACTTAGCTGATCTGTCATAAGCTTCTATTGCACTTTCACCATCTTTAATAGGATACTTAATCCAGTCGTCCACCCATGCCTTGTATTTCGATGGATACCTTTGTGTCATTTCTTCCAACGTAAGATCGTCCCAAATTCCAAAATTTCTTTCCTTTAGACCATCGGTATACACAATATCAAGATTATAATTTTCGTTAATTATTTGTGCAGTTTGTAAAGCTCTCTTAAGAGGACTTGAAAATATTTTATCTATCTTAGTATTTTTTAAGTGATCTCGTAAATTACATACTTGGCTTAAGCCGGTTTCATTGAGTTCTATATCTGTCCAACCTAAATAGGAGCCTCTTATGTTACTATCTGTCTCCCCATGCCTTATAAGGATTAATTCCAACATTCCAACTCCCCCGTTCTGCCTTAATTATTGATTTAGGTGATTGCTAAAAAATGACTGGTCAATGGGTGTCTCAAATTCCCAATGTATACATCAACATCAAAAAAACAGTCTGATTCAATTCACAAACTGCTCCAAGAATATCCCCCGTAGCACCGCCTATTTTTAGAGTAAGAATTTTTGTTATGATAAAAGAGGTTGTCATCAGAATAAAAGCTGTCACCACGCCTTTTAATCCCATTATCGCTCCAAAAATCACAACAGAAATAATTCCTCCGAAAAACATTTCTTTTATTCCACAATGATCTATAAAACTTTTACCAAGTCCCTCATTTTTTCTAGCATAAACCGATGTACCCGCACCAAATAAAGAGCCTATTCTGCCTGCAACAGGAAAAAGTAAGATAGCCTTTGCCATTATGTTTATCTCCGTTAGCAACACAAAATTAAGCAAAATAATACATATTAGAGCTAGAACAGCATTAGTTCCAACTCTGCTATCCCTCATTATTTCAAGAATCTTATCCTTCGGCCTACTAGAAAACAAGCCATCAAAAGTATCGCCCAAACCATCGAGATGAAGGCCTCCCGTTAAAACTATGTATCCAATTATAATTAATGCCGCTACTATTTTTATAGAAAAAAACATGTTCAATAGCCTCTGGAAAGCAAACAACAAAAACCCGATTATCAAACCGACAACGGGTGCAAAGGTCAAGCCCTTTCCATAGTCTTTTTCATCACAATTCATATTTATTGGAATAGGTATCGAAGTAAAGAATTGAAGCATAATAACAAACCTTTTAATTATAACCACTTTTTATCTCCCGTGTTTTTTACATTAGATGATTCTAAAAACAACTAGTCTTACATACTTTAATAAACAACTTAAAATTCATCTTTGTCCATCTATACTCTACTTGATTTTTACAGGTATTCCTGAAACACATAAATATACTTCGTCTGCTGCTTTAGCAAGCATTTGATTAATTCTTCCTGCAATATCTCTAAATATTCTAGAGAGTCTATTTTCAGGCACAATGCCCATACCTATTTCATTTGTAACCAAAATAAAGGTCGTGCCCTTGTCCTTTATAGCTTTTAAAAGTTTCTCCATCTCCATCTTTATTCCGGCTTCAACACCGTCAATCTCCTCATTGGAAGCTTTATCCCAATCGAGAGGAGTATCTAGCATTAAATTTGTTATCATTATTGTAATACAATCGAGCAAAAATGCAACATGTTCACTCTTTTCATTGGCTAAATGCTTATCCATATCCTTATAGACCTCAATAGTTTTCCAATAACTAGGTCTTTGGTCTACATGCTTTTTTATCCGTGCTCTCATTTCATCATCAAAAGGTATTGAAGTAGCTATATAGACCACATCACAATTGCAGTCTTTAGCCAGCTTTTCGGCAAAGGAGCTTTTGCCGCTTCGTGCACCTCCTGTCACAACAACTAAACGTCCCATAAGAAATAATACTCCTAAACTATAAAAATCAATTATAAGCTCTAAATAAAATGCCAGAGGATAAAAAACAGAGAATATATGATGCCAAATAAAACCATTCCCAAAACTCCCGCCGCATACATAAAGCTTATGGTATCAGAAATATCTCTTATCTCTGAACTTCTCTTATTATCACCTATAACAGGCTTATCTACAATATCTCCAAAATATAACCCTGCACTTCCTAATTGTATACCGAGTGCACCAGCTATAGCTGCTTCGGGATAGCCTGAATTAGGATTATGGTGCTTTCTTTTATCTCTTTTCATTATGGTAAAAGCCATCTTATAATCTTTACGTAAAAATATAGAAGCTATCACAATTAATATCCCAGTTATCCTTGCCGGAATATAATTTGCTAAGTCATTCATTTTAACGGCAGCGAATCCAAAACCTTTATGCCTTTTAACCTTATTTCCTTTAACCGACTTAAGTATGTTGATTGTCCTATACAGATAAACAACAGGTGCACCCAATCCAAATAAAGAACCTATAAACGCATAAAAAATAGGTGCAACAACATTTTCCGAGGTCTTTTCTGCAGTGGTCTCAATAGTGCCTCTTATAATATCCTGCTCATCTAAATGCTTTATTTTTCTTCCTACAATATCAGAAAGGATATTACCTGCCTTAAAAACATCCCTATCCTTTAGAGCATCAATTACTTCAACACCTTCAATTGAAACAGACTTTATTGAAAAAGCCGAGTAAATGAAATATATGCTGATGACATGGTATGCTATAGGATTAATCAAATAAGCCGCTGCAACTATGAGAAACACAGCTATTGTAACTAATGTAATGATAATGATTGTAATATACATGCCAGAAATCTTCTTATTTCTATCGCTCCTTATAGCACTATGAACATAGTCCTCACCTAATGCTTTAATTTTTCTGTTATAAAGCAAGTCCGCAATTTTCCTATAACCAACTTCAATTATTTTTGTTAACCATTTAATAAACTTTAGCGGATGTGGTATCCATTTCGGATATCCTATAATCACTTCAAGAACAAAGGCAATAAAAACATCCATCAGCGGGTATAGGCTCATTTAAAATGTCTCCCTTCTATTCTTATACAATTATTTTAAATCAATTTTATTTAAAATGTATCCTTTGAATTTCGATGGAGTCAAATACGCAGAGGATGTCATAAAATATCAGGTGCATTTCCTTATGTAAAGTGCTATAAGTCCAAAATACACATATTGCAGAGCTTTTTCAGCAAAAAAATCATCAAGCTTATTTATTTATACGCTAATGTTACTAATTATATCACTTTCCCCATAAGTTCATTATATATATTTTCAATGGTTTCTGCAAGAAAAGGTTTTATTCTTTTAGTATCAAACAACAATATAAAAAGTAGTACTTCTTTACTTTACAGTTCAGAAACACTACTTTTTACGTATAGGCATATAATTATTGCATTGTTCAATAACTTTTATTACCTATATGAATGTCATACCCGTTGTTCTAGTGTTATAGCTTTTATATAAAATTTTATCTTTCGGTTTATGTCAATTCCTATTCCTTAAAAAACTCATCATATAATGCCCTAACAGCTTTTTCCTTGTCAACTGCTTTTATACCAAACATTAAACTAACTTCGGAAGAGCCTTGATTAATCATCTCTATATTAACTCCTGCTTTTGCAAGTGCATTTGTCGCTCTATATGCAATGCCGACAGTTCGGAGCATTCCCTCACCAACAACCATAACTAAAGCTGAACCCCTCTCAATAGCAATGTGATCAACGTTTAACTCATCTTTGATACGGTTGATTAAATGCTCTTCATTGACTTTATTCAATTGATTCTCTTCTACAACAATAGATATATTATCAATTCCTGAAGGTGTATGTTCGTAGGATAAACCTTCCTGCTCTAAAATACCTAACAATTTCCTACCGAAGCCTACTTCCCTGTTCATCATATACTTGCTGACATAAATTGTACAAAAGCCTGCACCACTTGCTATTCCAACAACAAGGTTATCCTTTATCTCACGATTTGGAGCAATTAGTGTCCCAGGTGCTTTAGGGTTGTTTGTATTCTTTATGCAAACGGGAATGCCTCTTCTATATAAAGGCTCCATAGTCTCCGCATGCAGCACTGAAAAGCCTGAATATGACAGTTCTCTCATTTCTTTATATGTGAAAACAGGTATAGGCTTTGGATTATCAACAATATTAGGATTTGCAGCAAACACCGAATCAACATCTGTAAAATTTTCATATAAATCGGCTTTTACGGCAGCTGCCAATATTGAACCAGTAATATCCGAACCACCACGGGGAAAAGTTACAACATCACCCTTTTTAGAATAGCCGAAGAAACCTGGGAATATCATTATTCCTGTTCTGTCTCTGAGCTTCTCTAAATTAGCATAGGATTCGGGAAGCACTCTTGCATTTCCAAATTCATCACTAAGTAACAGGCCTGCATCTTTAGGATTTATGTATTGTGCATCAATACCCTTACTCTTAAGATATGCAGCTACTACTTTTGCACTATTATCTTCACCAGCAGCCTTAAGAGTATCCATAAACATATCCTTGTTACTTTTATCTAAACTCACACGTTTTTTTAAGTCCTCCGAAATAACCTTTACAATTTCATCGGACAAATTAAGGTCTTTTGCAATTTCTGCATATCTATCAATAACAGCATTAAGCTCTGCTTCTGCATCACCTTCTTTAATACATTTTTCTGCAAGCATTATCAATAGATCTGTTACCTTTATATCATCCTTAAAACGTTTTCCGGGTGCCGACACAACCACTAAACGTCTGTCAGGGTCTGAAACGACTATATCACATACCTTTTTAATCTGCTCTGCATTCGCAAGAGATGTTCCACCAAATTTTGCAACTTTCATCCTTTAACCTCCACATCATGGTAAATATATTTTATTTTATTCTTACAATATCCTAATGGTGTTCACTAATTCCTTGACAGACTTAGAGTTTATTATCTGTTCGAACTTTTCTTTATGCTCTTTCTCTGAGATATTTCCTGTAACAAAAGCCATCTCGTCTTTATCCTTGATATTTAAAGGCTTTAACCATTGTACATTGTCATAAACAGAGTTAACAAGTTCATTAGCCTCACTTTGATTCTCCGCCTTTAACCTAACAAGATACTTTGTATTTGTATCCATTATATCTATAATATTGGAATTCTCATCAACACTCCAATCATACCCTCCGCAGCTTCCCCAATGTTTGACTATATCAATAACATCAGCAACAACTGCACTTGCAGTAGGTAGTTTACCAGCACCACGACCGTAAAACATAGCTTCTCCAATTGCATCACCATTTACTACAATAGCATTAAATACATCCTCCACATTGAACAGTGGATTGTCTTTATCAACTAGGGCAGGGCTAACTCTTGCAACAATCTTATCCCCTATTTTCTCACTCATTGCAATAAGCTTAATTGCAGAATTTAAACTTTCTGCATATTCAATATCTGTAAGAGTGAGCTTTGATATACCCTCAGTGTGAATATTACTATAATCTACAAACTCATTGTAGGCAATGGAAGAGAGTATAGCAATTTTCCTACAGGAATCATGTCCCTCAATATCAGCAGTAGGGTCTGCTTCGGCATATCCATTTTTCTGTGCCTCTTTAAGTGCCACATCAAAGTCTTTTCCGTCCCTTTTCATTTGAGTTAATATATAGTTTGTAGTGCCGTTTAAAATCCCTACAATGCTATATATTTCATTTGCAGCCAGACAACGGTTAAGGGGTCTGATTATTGGAATGCCTCCCCCCACACTAGCTTCGAAAAGATAGTTTATGTTATTTTTCTTAGCTAGCTTTAATAATTCAGGACCATGGGTTGCGACTAGTTCTTTGTTAGATGTTACAACATGCTTACCACTTTCTAAAGCCCTTTTGGTATATTCATAGGCAATCTTTGCTCCGCCAATGGTTTCTATAACAATATTTATCGATTCATCATCGAATATATCTTGCGGGTCTTTTGTAAGAAGTTCTTTATCGGGACAAGTATCATCAAAATCTCTAATATCCAGTACCTTCTTAACTTTAATTTCATTACCCGCCTTTTGTGAAATACTAGTACTGTTTTTCTTGATAATCTCAACTACACCAGAACCCACAACACCATATCCAAGAACTGCTACATTAATCATAAAAAAACCTCCTCTATTCTCTTGCAAGAATCTCTTGTCTTCTGACACCTTCAATCTTGCCGATTTCGTCCATCAACACACTTATATCACTTGTCATACTGTCAGTTTCTATCGAAATTGTCACATCCGCTAAGCCGTTTATAGGAATATTCTGATTAATGGTCAGAATGTTAGCTTTTGCACTGGAAATTCGATTTATGATACTTGACAGTATGCCGGAATAATCTTCCACTACAAAAAACAGCGTCATAACTCTTCCTCTAGACGTCTCATAAAACGGGAACACATAATCCCTATATTTATAAAACGCACTTCGACTGATGCCTACTTTTTTTACAGCATCATTAATATTCTTTATTGTGCCACTAGAGAGTATTTTTTTGACTTCAACAACTTTAACAAAAACCTCCGGAAGTACTGAGGTATTAACCAAGTAATATTTTGAGGTATTTTTCATATTCCCCTCCCTGTCTTTCTCCCATGCACATATGTGTTTCTATGGTGTAATATTAACATATGTAAAATATTTATTCAATACTTTTTGACGATTTTTTATATTTTAATAAACACATTAAAAAAAAGCTTAGGGCTTGTCCCTTCGCTTTATTTTTTCTCTACATTTTGCTTTATATATTATATATTACAATATCTAAAATTAGTGTAAAATATCCATTACAAAATATAGGGCTTGTTTTTGAAATGGCCTTTTCGCCATATTTTGTCATCATATAAATAGTACATTGAATTTCTACAGCTTTTCGATTTCGTTATGTAATGGTTCAAAGTTATCTAAAATCCTCAAAAACTTATCAACTATTTGAGGAGCAAATTGTGTTCCTGAATTTAACACAAGCTGTCTTTTAGCCTCGTCCAAATGAAGCTTAGATCTGTACTTTCTATCAGAAGTCATAGCATCAAAGGCATCAGCTACCGAAATGATTTTTGCCAAAAATGGGATTTCCTCACCTCTAATTCCATAGGGATAGCCCTTTCCGTCTATTCTTTCATGATGATACAAGACCAAGGGTACAATTTCTTTGAACATTGATACAACCGATAGTATATTTGCACCCTTTATAGGATGTTTCTTTATCTCGTTATACTCCTTATCATTTAGCTTATCGGTTTTTAACAAGATATCATCGGCAGTACCGATTTTACCAATATCGTGGAATATACCACCAGCCTTTAGCTTATCTATGTCTTCTGAAGGTAAGCTGAAGGCTTGCCCAATTTTTGCGGCATAAAGGGCTACTCTATCGGAATGACCTCTTGTATATTCATCCTTAGCATCAACAGCTAAGCGTAATGCTTGTACTGCATCCATATATCTCTGTTTCAATTCATTATATGTTCTATCTAACTCGTTACTCTTAGCATCTACCATAGAATGAAGAAAAACATTATTAATAGCAGTAGCAGCTTGTGCAGAAAAGATTTTAAGAAGCTCAATTCCATCTTCATACACATTCGATTCGAGATATATCACACCTTCAGTCTTTACAAGTCCGCTATTACTGTTTAGCGGCAGAATAATTCCTTTCTTCGTTTTTACTGGATACCCCTTGTTTTTTGCATACCCTATTAATTCCATAGCCTGATAATCAAGCATTTCCATTATCTTTTCAATGCTTTCATCGAATTTTCCCACGCCTTTAAAAAAGCTTTTTCCATTATCCGATAAACCAATAAAATCGTCTATAAGTATAAAAGCATTCTTACTATGTGCAAACTCCAAAATTTCCATCAATATTTCTTCAATTATCTTCCTAATAGATTGCAATTGATATATTTTCGGGACAGAATCAAGTATTCCTTTTAACCCATCTTTAAAAGTTTTTATCGTCTTTTTTTGTGAAACTGATTTTATAGCCGACTCAATAAGTAGTACAAGTTGATCAAAATTATCGCTCTTTTCACAGTAAGCTTGAATATCTAAAGATTTAATGGTTTCAAGAGGTGGTACAGTATCTTTATAGCCTGTCAGAAGCAAAATGTAAAGGTCAGTATCAAATTCCCTTATTCTTTTTACAACCTCATCGCCTTGTATAGGATCCATTAAGAAGTCTAACACAAGGAGACTATAGCTTTCGTTCTTAACTTTTTCTATAGCTTCTAACGGATTATTTGTACCCTCAAAATGGTATCCCAATCGTCTAACAATCACCGATAAAGAATCTATGATACCATTGTCATCATCAACTACCAATACTCTATGTTCGGATTGCTGTCCTAAATTCTTTTTTCTCACGGTAGAACCTCCCTTGCAAGTCATAAACTTGCTCGCAAAACAGAAAATTACCATCTCTTTTTATATCGGCATATCTTAGGAATTATGTAATATTTTTTTTACTCAACCAGAGTGCAATTTATATAGTCTTTAGTCTATCTTTTTATTATACAATTCTTATTTTAGGGCACTAAATTTATATCATTCCCAAAAAATAACTTGTAATAATACTACTTTAACGAGGAATACTACAACAAACTTTAGAAAATTACCGATCTTCGTTTTCCCTCTTAGCACCACTTTAAAGAGGCAAAACAATAAATTAGGAAAACAAACAAATACAATTAGAGAGGATATACATGAGAAAAATACGTTTAGGGATAATCGGAACGGGTATGGCACTAGAACGTCTTCACTATCCAGCTTTACAGGAACTTAGTGATAAATTCCAAATTGTTGCATTATGTAACAGAACACTTAAGGATGCGGCGGAATTTGCCGTAAAGATAAACCTTGATCTTAGTAATGTATATGATGATTATAATAAAATGCTATTGAGGAATGATCTTGATGCTGTAGATATTTTAGTGCCAATAGAATTAAACTATTCTATTTCTGAAGCTGTAGCAAAGGCAGGAATTGATTTTATATGCGAAAAACCTATGGCTTCAAACATGGCAGATGCGAATAAATTTCTATCACTGTCCGAGAAATATAATGTAAAAATAATGATTGCAGAAAATTATAGGTATAATGAAGAAAATAATAAGCTTCGTGATATCATAAACAGTGGTAAAATCGGAGAGCCTGTGTATTTTATAAGGAATAATATTGCATGTTTTCCCTGTGAAATGTTCAAGGATACTTATGCTGCTAAGGAATGGAGACAGCACCCAAAATACTTCGGAGGAGCTTTTCTAGATGCTGCCCTTCATGATTTAGCTGGTCTAAGGCACATATTCGGAGCGGTTGAGTGCGTACAAGCTTTTGGCAAACCACAGAAAGAGGACTTTAACCCCTATGTATCTATAAACACTAATATTCTATTTAAAAATGGTGTTATTGGTCAATACACGTATTATCCCTCGGGAATTGAAACTCAAAAGCCACCAGTGGGTCTCAGAATATTCGGAACAAAAGGTGAAATATATCTTGAGGATAAGACTTGCGGTATTATAAATGTTTCATACCATGATGGCAAATCGGAGCAGATAGGATATATACCCGAACGTGGATATTACAATGAGCTTCTGAATTTTTATAATGCTTTGAATGGTACGGAAGAAATATCCGTAACACCAGATATCGAATATGGGGATGTCAAGATGGTATTTGATATTTTAGAATCAATTTCAAAGAGGGAAACAGCTTATGTAGACCTTCCTACTCCGACAATTGGAATAACTGCAGTTGAACAAGGAAACCAAAGCACACATTATTATCAATGAATAATGGTGTGTTAATGACCCGTTATGAAGGATGAGATAGATTCTTCTAAAAATTGTTCTACATTTGAGAAATTACAGCTTATGATAGATAATTATATGGAGTATTATAATAACTTTAGATATCAATGGGGATTAAAAAAGCTGACTCCTATACAATATAGAAATCAGCTTTTGGCTGCCTAGGCTTTTTCAAAATGTCCTTGACATAGGATCCATTTTAATCGTCTCGAAGTTTTTTATTACACTTCTTTCGAACGAAGTGAAAGGAGCAAAAACGGAGGGGTTCGATACCCCGTAGTTTTTTATACTAGTCTTTTCATACTACTTTCAACCTCACGCCTGCTAAAGGGCTTAGGTATGTAGTCTACAGCTCCTTTGTTTATAGCAGTATTAATAATTTGTTGTGACTTAACTGCAGATACCATTACTATTTTACTCTTCGAACTAACTTCTAATATCTTGCCAATAGCTTCAAGCCCATCCATTCCTGGCATAGACACGTCCAACGTTACAACTTGGGGTTGAATTTCCTCAGCTTTTTTTACTGCTTCAAATCCATCCTCAGCATATTCGATATTACTGTAGCCTATCTCCATTAAAGTATTCCCAAGGAGTTTTCTCATAAATAGTGCATCATCAACTACCAAAATCTTAGTATTTTCCATCCCTTTACACCTCTTCTTTCTATATATTAAATAGTATTGAATAGGTTACTTTGGAAATGGTCTAATTTAAACCTTAAGAATTTCTTCAACAATATTTTTCATATCCGATTTATCGCATGATGCCTTATGCTTTACAGGCTTTTTGTCAAGCCCCTTTAAACCATCAGGTATAGCTATTTCACACTTATCTGCCAAAACATCAAGCAATTCAAACTCACTTTTACCCTCTACAGCATCATTTCCGAAAATAGATTTTGCTACACTTTCATTAAACTTGAATGGACTAGCTGTAGAAACAATTACTGTCTTTGAAATATCCCCAGTGGATATAACATATTTATCATAAACATCAACAGCTACAGCAGTATGGGTATCAATAACATACTTATACTCTTTAAAAATTGCCTCAATTGTTTTCATGGTCTCAGCCTCAGTAGAGTAGCCAGCCCAGAAATCGGTGGAAATTCTCTTTCTTGTCACAGGATCAATAGAGTATTTGCCTTCAACTTTAAGTTTTTCCATCCAATCATTAATCCTTGAAGCATCATGTTCGGTAATCTCATAAAGAAGCCTTTCAAGATTACTTGATATAAGAATATCCATAGATGGGGAAATTGTCTTTTTGAACTCTCTATTTCTATCATAGACTCCAGTGTTTATAAAATCGGTCAGAATATTATTATCATTTGAAGCACATATAAGCTTATTAATGGGAAGTCCCATTTCTTTTGCATAATGTGCAGCAAGTATATTACCAAAATTGCCTGTAGGAACAACAAAATTGATCTTTTCCCCCAACTTTATTTCTTCGTTTTTCACCAAATCCGCATAAGCTGAAAAATAATAAACTACCTGTGGAACAAGTCTTCCCCAGTTAATTGAATTGGCGGAAGAAAACTTAAAATTATTTTTTTCAAGCTTTTGTGCCAAACTGTCATCGGTAAATATAGCCTTAACGCCATTTTGGGCATCGTCAAAATTACCTTCCACAGCTATTGAGTGAACATTCTTACCCTCTTGAGTAATCATTTGATATTTTTGAACTTCGCTGACACCCTTATTAGGAAAGAAAACAATTATTCTAGTACCGTCAACATCTTTAAAACCTTCCAATGCTGCTTTTCCAGTATCTCCAGAAGTAGCAACAAGTATAACGATTTCACTTGTTTCCCCTGTCTTTCTGACTGCCTTTACCAAAAAATGAGGCAATATTTGCAATGCCATATCCTTAAAGGCACAAGTAGGACCATGCCATAATTCAAGAATGTGCACATTTTCATTCAGCTTATTAACAGGAGCAATCCTGCTATCTCCAAACTTTTGAGTGGTATATGCGTTATAAACACAATCAGCTATTTCCTGTTCGGAATAATCCGTCAAATATTTACTCAGAATACATACTGCTCTATCCTGATAACTCATATTAGTCATTTTATTTATATCATCTAAAGCCATTTCTACACGGTCTTCAGGAACAAACAGACCACCATCCGGTGATAAACCTCTTTTTATTGCTTCGGCAGATTTAATAGATTTTAATCCCCCACGAGTACTTTCATATTGCATTTTACTTCCTCCTAATTCAGTAAAAATAAAAAGCTTAGAAAGCAAAGAGCCTCCATGCTTTTGTCTCTTACATTTTACTTAAAGAGACTTTTAGAAACTATATCCATAGTTATCATAAATAAATACTTAAAAACACATCTATTCTTAAATAATAATATAACAAAACAAGTAAAAAATAAAGCTTAATTTCAAAAGACTTTGAAGGTTTAAAATCCTCTTGTGGTTAATAAATATCTTATCCTGCCAAATAAACCGAGTCTTTCCATGTTTTTCATGTGCACCAATTTGTTAAATACGGGAATAGCAGACTTTTTACCCGAGTTAAACAGATAATCCTTATCTTCATCACATAAATCAAAATCTAAAAATGAGACTTTAGAGGTGTTTATGGGAACAAAAAAACAATTTCTCACATTATATTTTGGCACTCCGATATCATGGGTTGCTGCCACAAAACCTTTAAGTATATTTAAAGGTTTAAACACTACCTTTTTCTGATTTCCTTTGTTAAGACGGCATGCAATTATAGGTCTTCTAAAGGAAGGACTTATAGTCCATACAGGCAAATTGTCCAAAACACCCCCGTCAATAATATAGTGCTTTTTTGTTTTATTATTTTTTTTCGAATAAAACTCTACAGGTTTAAAAGCAAAAGGAACACTTGAACTCATTCTTACAGCTTTAGCTACTTCAAGGCTGTCAGGATTCAAACCGTAATATGCCATATCATCAGGCAGTACAATAACCTTAGCACGTTTAGCATCAACGGCTGTCATTCTTACTTTATACCCCATAGGATTGGCATAATCCGATACTCCACCTCTCAGATCGGCAAAGGTTTTAATCCCCTTTTTAGCGAGGAGTCTATATATCCACTCTTCTAAAAGGTCTCCATCAAACAAGCATCCTTGTTTGCTGTACTTAACTATGTTTTTAAGCAAATTACCCCTATACAAATTATAATCATCTTCATAATCATAACATTCATCTTCCCTCGTATCTGCAGCATATTTCGAATTTAGAAAATTGTATATACTTTTATCTTGAAGTCTAGTATTTGTACAAAATTCCATATACCTTCCAACCGCCGGAACCTTTTCTACTATCTTATCTACATGAAATTTTCCAAAATCAAATTCATAAAATTCCCTCTTAAGTTCCTCAGAACGATAACCGGCAGCAATGCAAGCACCTGCTATAGCACCTGCCGACACACCGGAAATGTTTCTAAAAAAAACCCCTCTTTTTTCAGCCTCTTCAAGTACTCCTATATATGCTATTCCCTTTATTCCTCCGCCTCCTAATACAAGGTTTGCATTAAACTTCATATCCATTTAAAGAAAGTCTCCTTAGGATAATATTTTTATACAATATATATATTATCTAGGGAGACCAAATAGAATTTTTTTGCTGATATTAAGATATTTGAAATTACCTAAATTGTTTTTACTAGGATTACCGAAATATTATCTTGTTCCATTCTTGATTTATTCAATTCAATAAGGTATTTTGCTCGTTCTTTCATTACATGTTCGTTTACCAACATATTACTGTTAAGATTGTCATATAGTTCCTCATCAGAAATAACATGCCTAAAACCATCAGAACAAAGCATATATACAGTATTTTCTTCAGCTATTCCATTTATAAACTCCGGTTCAATAGATGGCGATGCTCCTACGCACTGTAATAAAATGTTTTTTCTAGGATCATTTTTTGCCTGCTCCTCTGTTATATTTCCAAGTCTGATATCCCTTTCAACCAAAGTATGATCTCTTGTAAGCTGATGTACTCCATCTTTTATTTCATAAATTCTAGAATCTCCTACGTGAACCCCATAATATCTTCCGTCATTAATAAGCAGAGCAGTCAAAGTAGTACCAAGCATGATACCTTTATTAGCACCGTATTCTCCCAAATATTGATTTTGCTTTAAAATAATTTTAGTCCATTGCTCCTTAAGCTCATTAAAATCAATACCGTTTCTAATAAGTACCGGAAGTATATTATCAGCCCATCTGCAAAAGTTATTTAAAACAGAAAGGCTTGCCACCTCTCCCTCTGAAAGTCCACCCATTCCATCACATACAATTGAAAAGGAAGCTTTTTTGTTGTCCTCTTGTATAACCTTTGTACATATTGAATCCTGATTTACACTTCTCGATATTCCAATATCCGTTAAAGAAACCGATAAAAAATTCATTCGACATACCTACCATAATTAATAAATTCGAAACTCAAAAACTTCATTTGCAAGCACTATTTCATCTTCGTGCTTTATCTTTATTTCCTGATTACTTGTTATTCTAGTCTTGTTTACAAAAGTACCATTTGTTGAATTGTTGTCACGAATAAAATATTCATTATTTCGTGAAATAATATCCGCATGGCTCCTACTTACAGCAGGATTAGTACACAGATAATCAACGTATTTAGGCTCTTGTCCTAGTTTGAAAACTTCCTTATTGATTTCTATTTTCTCTTGAGTTTTTTTCAGTATCAAATATGGATAAGTATATACATTATTTTGAACCTTGTTAGCTTGATCGCTTGATGTTGCTTGGGAAGTTAGTACTGTTGTTTTCTCAAATATATTCTCTTCAATAGGTATTAAATCAGGATAAACTTCTTCCTTTTTTGGAAGAGGATTTATATTCAATTGATTATTTACAACTTCATTAGGTCTATTGCTAGCTTTATTAGTAGCTTCAATAGGTTTATTGATAATATTTTTTTCGACACTACCCTGCTTTCGTTCTACAACTCCACTGCTTTTTTCCTTCTTAGTGAAGATAGAAGAAAAAAAGTTTCCTTTCTTTTCCTTTTGATTTTCATGCTTTTCCTGTGTATTTTCTTTAATTGGAGTTGGTGTCATACCAGGTATTTCAAAGCCCAAATTTGAGGTGGCTTTTTGTGCATTAGGTTGCACTTTAGGCATAGGCATTATCTTTTTATCTATTAAAGGCTTTCTAGGTTTTTTCTGACCTTCTGAAGTTTCAACTCTAGAAACAGGATTAACAGGCTTTTGCTTTAACTCTTCCGGTATTGGAGAACTAGGAGCCTCTGGCATCACATTCGGCACTTCTATCGATTTTTGTTGGGCTAAATTCATTGTGTTGGATATATTACTTTTGTTTCCAGAATCAGAGACCATTATATTTTCCAATAATCTTTTAAATTCTGCAATTGAAAAAGTAGCACTATTGTTTAGGAAATTTATTATCTGCGCCACATAATCACAGTCTTCCGATTGGTCAAACTGGACACTGTACATTATGTTTTTAGCAAATTCTTTCATTGAAGCAATATCCGATTTTCTATCGGATATTGGCAAGCATACCAAACAAGCAGAATAATTCGACACATCCACATATATAAATTCGGAATCAAAAACAAAACTCTCCACGTTAATGAGATAATCTTCTCCATCAAGAATTGCACTTGCAATGCTTAGCAGTACACCTACAAGCCTTCTTTTAGTTACACTTCCGGAAAAATAATTTTTCAGTGTAACCTTAGATGTTATATTATATTTAAAATATCTTTTTGTATCTACTTGGGAGTAAGCATAGGGAATTAACCCCTCAATCTTATTGTTGAGTAGCATTCCAGAAGTTATGGTGTCAACAACATCCTCATCCTTCAAATTGTATACCAAAAAACTTATTGTACCCTGATTTTCATAGGTAAACCGACTTTCTAATGCCATAATGACCTCCTATATCAATTAACATACTCACACAATTTAATGAGTACCCATTTCTCATTTGATTTGACACATGCTGCACCCTTATTTGTGAAATTTTTTGCATCTTCGTATTTTGCTGGTATTACAAGTTCATTATCTTTAGTTATATATCCCCAAGCATTATCAATCTTTACAGGGGCCAAACCGTTCGTAAAAGCTCTAGCATCATCATATCTAGGTTCAATAATCATTGTGCCTGTATTGTCCACAAACCCCCACAGATTACCAATCTTAACTGCTGTAGGTTCTTCAGCGGCAAAGGTAACCACATCATCAAAACCTTTCTCGGTAATTTTTGTTCCCGCCGCGTCAATCATGTAGTATTTATCCTTTTCTTTTATAAAGGCCACTCCGTTTCTATAACAATTACCCTTTTCGTCAAATTTTACGTCATCATAAATAAATCCTGTTGTCTCTTGTCCTTCGATGTTTATAAGCCCCCACTTATCACCTTTTTTTACTGCCGCATGCTGATTACTAATATTTGTTGCAAAATCATAATCACCAAACTTCTTATTAAAATTCTTATCAACATAAAAATATTTACCATTCTGTGATGCAACTGCTACTGTTCTAAATGTACCAAGATAATCAAAACTATCTCCCGGAACTAATTCTTTATCTCCGTTTGTGTCTATATAAAACATTTCCTTTTCAGTCTTTACCAATGCATTTCCTGCTGTAAATATTTCGGCATCCTCATATGCAGCACTTATTTTTATTGTCCCTGTGGTATCACTGATATAACCCCATTTATCTTTAATTTTAACGGGACACAAACCCTCGTTAAAAACTTTAACATCGCTATAAGTATTTGTTTTTGTTATATATTTATATTTTATTTCATTTTCAACTTTAGTTAAAGTTTCTGAAAGAACTTTTCTTCTTTTAGCCGTCCTTATTATTTCATAACACTTCACATACTCTGATTTTCTTAAATAATACTCTATAAGAACTTCGTAAGGCTTTTGGTTTTTAGGAAAATTTTTAGTGATTTTCTCACAATAATTAACAAAGCCTCTTTCATCACCCAATTTAAGATAAATATCGGCAATTTCAAGGTAAATATCAACATCATCACTCTTAATACTCAACGCATCTTTATAATTTTGTAAAGCTTTTTTATATATGCCCTTTTCGGCATTATCCCTTGCCAATGCAACACTGTTATTGTACTCCACAGGCAAAGTAGTTGCCTTTTGAAAAACCATATACCATGCAGCTGCAAAAAGAGCTACCACAACAATTATAACCAATACTTTGTTGCTCATCTGAACACCTCAATAAAATAATATTCATTAACTTCCTAAAATTACAACCAAAAAAGTTCCTGCAAGCACAAACGGAGCCAAAGGCAATGTGTCTTTTCTGCCTTTCTTTCTAGATATTAGCAGAATAACCGATGCAATAAAACATATAAACAAACTAAAAAGCATAGATGCCATCGTTCCCATATAACCAGAATAAAAGCCTATTACGCCATACAATTTGACATCTCCCATGCCAATACTGTTCTTTGCTATTATGGCCCCTAATAGAAAAACTCCACCTCCAAAAAGAACACCTTTTAGGTCTGAAACAAAAATATCAAGTATTTCTCTATTCTTTGTAAACATTTCAATTACATAAAATATAATACGCCCAAACAAACCTGCTAGCAAGAGTTTATTTGGAATTGTCTTGCTTTTAAAATCAATATAAGCTACTGGTGCAAGCAATAATACCAATGTTGTTAGCTTTGCCGCTTTAACATAGTCTGAAAAATAGTAATACTGTGCACCAAAGGACACTATCCCAGTAATAAATACAACAAGCAAAAATATTATGTACAAAGGTTGTGAAGGCAAAAATGCAGTTAGCCTGTCCTTAAATAATTCTTTGCTAAAAATTAAGTCCTTTTGTAAATAACAGTTCACCAACACTAATAGCATTAAAGTTAACGGCAGTGCAATAAATATCCACATTAATTTTTTCTCCTCAAAATTTCCATATTAATATAATATCACTATTCGCTCTTTTCTCCAAGAAGCCATCCTTTTGTGTTTGTGTCAAGTAAAAGTTGGCAATGATCTCTTCATCCTGTTATTCTATTGGTTTACTTGCTTTGAAGGTCAATGTGAAATCCTCATACTTTTAATTTAGTGGCATCCTTCCTAGAAAATTTGG
>JAAYPF010000075.1 GCA_012519925.1 Clostridiaceae bacterium | reverse complement strand
CCATGCACATGGTCAAAGCTTGTTTTCCGTGGGCACATGCTTTCTTAAAGAAATTATCTAGATTAAAGGCAACTCTAGGTAAATAACCTAAGTCTTCAAGCAATGTGAACAAAGGAAAGAATATAGCCATTGGCGGCAGCATGACTGAGACCACCCAGGCTAAAGTACGATATATTCCAAGGATTAAAATGTCATGGAGCCATTGAGACCAACCTGCTGATACAAATAGATTTGTGAGCCTAGCTTCAATTCCAAAAAGGAAATCTGCGATTAGAGCCGAAGGAACATTTGCACCTTCAATAGTAAGCCAGAAAATAACTGCTAAAAGAGCTAGCATAATAGGAATTCCCCAAAATCTAGAGGTGAGTATGCTGTCAATTTTTCTGTCCATACAATTATACTGCTTGTTTTCAAAGGTTATGGTACGGCTGCTGATATCTTCTGATATGCTTACAAGTCTTGATACAATTTTGTCACGAAGCTGTTCGGGTTGAATGCCATTGTCGGCAAGGAATTTTTTCGCTTCATCAAGAAGTTTAAGTAGTTCGACATTTTCCATGAGATTAAATCCAAGGTATTTCTCCAAGGATTCTAAAAGTGCAGGATCCCCGTCTAGGAGTTTGAGTGCCACCCAACGGCTGTTGATTTTCCTATCCACCACTTCCCAAATTTTCGGTTGAAGCATCTTTATCGCTTGTTCAATTTCATCGTCATATTTAATATCAATGGCTTTTGTTGAAACTCGTTTGTTGGAAACATCATATACAGTATCCATCAATTCTTTCAAGCCTTTATTACTCCGAGCATTAGTGGGGATTACGGGTACTCCCAAACGATTTGATAATTCAGTATAATCTATGGTTATCTTCTTTCTTTTTGCTTCATCAATGAGGTTGACACATACAACAACCTTATCAGTTATTTCTAAGGTTTGAAGAACAAGATTCAGATTTCTTTCAAGGCAAGTAGCATCGGCTACAACAATTGTAGCATGAGGTTTGCCAAAGCACACAAAATCCCTTGCAACCTCTTCTTCAGTTGAGTTGGCCATAAGTGAATAAGTGCCGGGTAGGTCTACTATAATGAAATTTTTATCTTTGTGACGGAATTTTCCCTGAGCATTGGTTACTGTTTTTCCAGGCCAGTTTCCTGTATGCTGGTTTAGGCCGGTCAAGCTGTTAAATACAGTGCTTTTTCCTACGTTTGGGTTTCCCGCGAGTGCAACAACCCTGTCATCAGTTGTTGTACAATCAATCCGGAGTTTACTGTCTAGTATGCTTGTGCCGGTAGATTGGTTGGTGAGTCCCATATATGAAATCCTCCTCACTATAACTTGTTTGATTTATTTAAACCCATCATTCCATTTGTTTGATCCTAGAGCATAAATAATTATTTTAGCTAAAATATATTGCTTGTTTATATAGGTGATTTTTTATATACTATTTTAAATGGGTTTGTTTTAACGAAATTTTATCTTGAAAATCATATATAATAAGTGTTATAACATTCTTTATAAAAGAAATATTATTCCAATTACCCAAAGTGGAATTTATGTATTTGTTTGTAGCTTTTGTATTTTATATGATATATTCATTTTAGAGGAAATAAAGTTTTTCCTAAGACTAATGTATGAATAATTAATAGAAAAAGTTCAAATCTTATTTGATTATATGAGCAGCTGTTCGGGTATTAATTATGTAGAATTTTGAAGGGGGTAACAATTTATGGAATTACAAAGAGTATTGTTGGCCTTTGGACTTACACTATTTGCAGGATTGTCAACTGGTATAGGTAGTGCCCTAGCGTTTTTTACTAAAAAGACCAATACTAAATTCTTATCCGTTGCACTGGGTTTTTCTGCTGGCGTAATGATCTATGTATCTTTGGTTGATATTTTTGCGAAAGCTAAGGAATCTCTTATTGAAGCTTTGGGTGAAGTTGGTGGGTCTTGGGCTACTGTAGGAGCTTTTTTTGGCGGAATATTTTTAATTGCCGCAATTGATAAGCTTGTTCCCTCAAGTGAAAATCCCCATGAATGCAGAAAAGTTGAGGATATGTATGAAGAATGTGAGAAGAATAACAAAGAAAAGCTTATAAGGATGGGAACTTTTACTGCTCTTGCAATAGCTATCCATAACTTTCCAGAAGGTTTGGCGACTTTCACATCAGCAATTAAAGATCCTTCTCTTGGTATAGCTATTGCAGCTGCGGTAGCCATTCATAACATTCCGGAAGGGATTGCGGTTTCTATGCCTATTTATTACGCAACAGGAGATAAGAAAAAAGCATTCAAGCTTTCATTTTTGTCAGGTTTATCGGAACCAGTAGGTGCTGTTATTGGCTACTTGATTTTATACAGGTTTTTTAACGATATTGTTTTCGGTGTTCTATTTGCTCTAGTGGCAGGGATCATGGTGTTTATCTCAGTAGACGAACTTTTACCTACAGCTAGGGAATATGGTGAATCACACCTTTCCATATATGGTATGATAGGTGGAATGATGGTTATGGCAGTTAGTCTACTACTGTTTATTTAGAGCTATTAATGCTTATTTTATGATAGATCCCTAAAGGTATTTATAAGTTCCGGATAAAAATCTTCGAAGGAAGAATATTTATTTCGGTTCTTTTCGAATACTTCGAGTTTTTCACACAACATAGAGGATAATTAAAATATAAAGCTGATGCTATGGGTACATCTGTTTTATAACTCGAATTTAGATTGGTTAATATTTCCTCTTTCGATTCCCACATAAGCATTTCCATTCCAGACTTCTCCATCCTCTGAAGAGTAGATCTGAAAATAAAGACACAAATAAAATTGCACTACAATCCTTTGATGTAATGTGATGCAAGAGTTTGGTAAAATATATAGGATTAGTTGTGGGTACAATATAGTCAATATTCAAAGGAGGAACAATTTATGAAACAAATTACTGTTGACAAAAGGAGTTTTAAGCTTTTTGATTTACTTGAAAAAAGTCTCACTAATGGTGAAGTTGCTAATTATCCCTATGGTGTGTTTTACGGAAATGCTAATGACTCGAATTGGCCTGTTTATCTTTCAGGTGCGGAATGCGAATTTACAATGGATAAGGATTTTACTTTATATGATACAGCTAAGTTTTTAGAAGAGTCAAAGGAGAATTTCGTTTTTGCAGCTTTTAGTACAACAAATATTGGTGAACCTATTTTATGTGTTGATGGTAACTACTATGGTTATGAGGCAGATGAGGATTATGAAGAAGAAATCTATATAGATGAAGGCGATTGTTATGGATATTTGATTCAAGTAAATGAAGATAAGTATACAATTGATTCGGTAATATATTCATTGGGAGGACATTGCTGCTCAGGTGAGATGTTAGAGGATAGCGTAGTTATTAAAGAGGACTGTGGAATATTTGAGCAGCCGATGCAAACGTATATTAAGAAGTTTATTATGTAAAGGAATTCTTTATACATTTTTACTTTATTTAATATGTAGGATTTTCTTAAAAGGTATAGGAATTTTGGAGGTTAATATGATTAATTCATTTGAGCCAATTGTAAATAAAGACTGTAAAGTATTGAAGCTTACTTGGGAGGATATTTTGGTAATTCTTATGAGGTGAAAATAGACATCGCATCATTAAGTGGATTTTATATAGCTAAGAATTGTGAGAATAGTTTAAACAAACAAAAGGATTTAGTATTTTCGGAGAAATCTTTAATTCTATTTATCCATCAACTTTATGAAAATAAAGTGTTTTCGTGGAAGGAGAGTTATAAACCTGAAGTTGAAATTATGGATGGAACACATTGGCACTTAAAGATAGTATATAGAGATAACACTTATAACTATTCCGGTAGTAATAGGTATCCAAGACAGTGGAAAAGTTTTTGTAAATCTATGCAAAATCTAACTAAAGAACAATTTAACTAAAGATTTATTAAGTTATACGCATCTATACTGATCATTTCAGCAATTTTAACATACCTTAACATAAAGTGGAATTGTCGGTATTCTTTCGTTCCTTGGCTGGATGATTCATCTTGTTAAAATTGGAATAAACAAAATACGCTATGAATCGGACAAAACAATTAAGTGTGTAATTATTGCATGTATTTCTTCCTTGTCTGGTGTGCTGATAACAGGTATGGGTGAGTATATTTGGCATGAACATAGAGTTATGCTTCTGTATTGGGCAGTAGTAGGTCTTTTGACTGCTGCAGTTGGTTTGAATAGTGAACCACAGAAGCAAGCTTCCGGTTATGCTAACATAAAGGTCATGCATTGACAAAGTCTGGAATTTTGTGTACGACTATTTAGAGAAGGCTTTGAAGATAGAAAATCAAGATTCTTTGTGGCAGAAATTAATAATGAGATTGTTGCTTATATCGAAATAATGAGTTCAGGAGAAAAATTGATGATCGGATTGTCGATAATTTAGTCTTTGATTAAAAATATAAGGTTCTGATGTTTGAAAGAGTTGGTTGACATAACAATCAATTATGATTAACAAATAATCGTAAGGGTATAATATGTTATATACAAATAATAGAGTAGTTTATAAGTTCGTGCGAGGGTATGACTGTTTGATAAAGACAATATATAAAAAGCTTACATTAATAGATGAAAGAAGGAACAAATACCATGACAGAAGACACAAAATCAAAAGCTGGCTGGAACTTTGACAACAGCTATGCCAATTTGCCGGAGGAGTTTTTTAATATACTCAATCCAACTCCTGTACGCTCGCCCGAGTTGGTTATAGTCAATCACTCATTAGCACAGTACTTAGGATTGAGCGTCCAGGAGCTTCAAAGCAACGAGGGAATATCTGTGTTTTCAGGTAATCGAAGTCCCGAGGGTGCATTACCTCTTGCACAAGCGTATGCAGGTCATCAGTTTGGACACTTTACCATGTTAGGGGACGGACGTGTGCATCTGATTGGAGAGCAAATTGCTCCATCAGGTGAAAGGTTTGATATTCAACTGAAGGGTTCTGGCAGAACACCATACTCTAGGGGAGGTGACGGACGGGCAGCACTTGGTCCCATGCTACGTGAATATATAATAAGTGAAGCAATGTATGCTCTTGGTATTCCTACTACCCGAAGTCTTGCGGTGGTGACCACTGGTGAGACAGTTATCCGGGAAACTGATCTGCCCGGTGCGATTTTGACTCGTGTAGCTGCTAGTCATATCAGGGTAGGAACTTTTCAATATGCTGCAAGGTGGGGCAACTTTGAGGAACTCAAGTCCTTAGCGGACTATGCAATAAATCGTCATTTTCCCAATGCAAAAGCTGGTCAAAATAAATATCTTTCATTTCTTCAGGAAGTAATCAAGTGCCAAGCTGAGTTGATTGCCAAATGGCAATTCGTTGGCTTTGTTCATGGGGTAATGAATACCGATAACATGACTATTAGCGGAGAGACGATTGACTATGGTCCTTGTGCATTTATGGATACTTATGACCCAGCGACTGTATTTAGTTCTATTGATATCCATGGTAGATACGCTTATGGTAATCAACCATCTATTGCACAGTGGAATTTGACACGGCTTGCCGAATCGCTTTTACCGCTTTTACATGATAATCAGGAACAGGCTATCAAACTGGCCGAAGATTCGATTTCAGACTTTAATGGAATTTATCACCGTAGTTGGTTGGAAGGAATGGGGTCAAAACTGGGCATATTTAACGTTGAGCCACAAGATGAATCTCTTATTGAGGAACTTCTCAGTATGATGCATAATTATAATGCGGATTATACTAATACTTTCCGTTTGTTAACCTTAGAAAGACCAGAGGAGACAGTGTTGTCCGGAACCCCGGAATTTGAACGTTGGTATGAGCTGTGGAAGGAAAGACTAGGCAGGCAGAAGGAACCAAAGGACAAATGGACAGAATTAATGAGATGCAGCAATCCTGCGATAGTACCCCGTAATCACCGTGTAGAAGAGGCGTTAGATGCAGCGGTTAATCAGGGGGATTACAGAGTTATGGAGAGACTGTTATATGTTTTATCGAAGCCATATGCTTATAGTCCTGAACAGGAGGAATATACTACGCTACCTGCTCCGTCAACTTGTGCTTATCGTACCTTTTGTGGAACATAACATTATTTATTAAGAAGTTTATAAGTGGTGTATAATGAAATGGTGCATGGAAAAATTACTATATGCAAATAAACTGTGCAATAGCAACACTTTATGGTATAATTTTCATATAGCGTAATTACCTTTTATGTAAAATGAGTGAAAAGGAGCGTGTATATGAAAAAAAGGAATCGTTACAATAATTCGGTTACTAATAACAGTGAAGATGATTTGCAAGGTCTATACAGAGACGGACAATCAGACAATATAGGAATAAGGTTTGTGTATTTTATTGTAGGATTGGCACTGTTATGTGGGGGACTTTTTTTGATTTTTCAGAATACCACTTTATCAACTAATTTTACACTTATAGACATAATGGGATTTACCCCGCCTTTTGGAGTTGTTTTGATACCTTTTATTATTGGGGTAGGGGTTTTGTTTTTTAATGAGAAATCCTTTTTCGGATGGTTGTTGACCATTATGGGTTTGGTTATAATTGTTCTTGGTATATTAATGGGACTGAGGATTTACTTTAATAAGATCACACTAGCACAAGGTGTTATTATGTTTGGAATGACTGCGGCAGGTGCAGGATTGACGTTAAAGGCATTTGCAGGAAAAAGGGCATAGATTGAATATAAATCTATTAAGGTATGATTAATATATAAGTCCTTACTCTAAGACGACAGAAAACTTAATTTGATAATATTTTTATATATGCGGCTAGAAGTCGCTTTTTGTTTAACTTAACTAAAATATACAAAAAAAGCATGATAAATTATTGCATGCTTTTTTTATATAGAAGAATTGATTTGTTTTGTTAATATTGTTGCATTTGTGGTAAATTAATAAGTATGAGTTGGCCCAAAATTTGGTTTGGTAATTTCATGAAAGGAGTGATAGGAGAAAGATGAAGAGTTATAGATGTCTTATATGTGGTTATATCCATGTCGGCGAAAATCCCCCACAAAATTGTCCTGTTTGTGATGCATCCACTGAGGAATTTGAAATCTATGAAGAAAAACCTGAAGCAGCTAAGCTGTCTACAAGTTCTTGGAGATGTTTAAACTGCGAGTATGTTCATGATGGAAGCAATCCGCCAGATGTATGTCCGGTATGTGGTGTGAATAGTGATATGTTTGAACCCCATAGCAGTGGGCAAAAAAGAGAAACAAGCAATGAGCCTATTAAAATTGTAATAGTTGGCGGAGGGATTGCTGGACTTTCTTGTGCCGAAGAAATTCGAAATAATTCCGATAAAGCAGAAATTACTTTGATTTCGGCTGATGAAGCTCTCCCGTATTATCGTTTGAATTTGACTAGATATCTTGCAAAAGAGACCGATAGAAACAGCTTAACAATTTATCCCGAGAGTTTTTATGATGAAAAAAGGATAAAACTGATTTCAGGATTAGAAATATCTGAAGTTCAAAAGGACACAAAGGAGGTAAAGCTTAGTGATGGAACAAAAATTGCTTATGATAAGCTAGTCATAGCTAATGGAGCACATCCTTTCGTTCCTCCGATTGCGGGAAAAGAACTTAAAAATGTTATAACTGTAAGGAAAATTGAGGATGCTGATTTTATCCTTGAGAAGATGGATCAAATAAAGTCTTGTATATGTATTGGTGCAGGAATATTAGGTTTAGAAACAGCTGGAGCTATAGCTAAAAATGGTGTGAAAGTAACACTACTAGAGGGTTCTGATTGGCTAATGCCTCGTCAGTTGAATAAAAAAGCTGCGGATCTTCTAACAAAATATCTTAAAGAAATTGGTGTTGAAGTTAGAGTAAATTCAAAAGTACAGGAGATAATTGGTGACAATGAGTGTAAAGGTGTAAAATTATCAACAGGAGAAGTATTGCCTACAGAACTTGTTATCATAACAGCTGGGGTTAGACCAAATACACACCTTGCAAGGAAAGCTGGACTTGAGGTAAATATGGGAGTTGTAGTTAATAACCAAATGAAGACTTCCGGAGAAGATATATATGCAGCTGGTGATGTTACAGAGCATTATGGTACATTGTATGGTTTGTGGAATGTAGCACAATTTCAAGGAAAAATTGCTGCTCAAAATCTTGTGGGTATGAATTCTGAGTTTGGTGGAGTTCCAAGATCTAATGTATTAAAGGTTCTTGGATTGGACATGTTTAGTATTGGTGAGTTTATGCCAAAAGACGGCAGTTATTATCAGTATGAGAAAGAAACACAGGACGGTTATATATATTTTGTAATTAGAGATGGAAAGATTGTAGGTAGCATTATTATTGGAGATAAAAACCTTTCGATAAAAGTAAAACAAGCAGTTGAAAAGGGAATGAATTTCCCTCATGAAATATATGATGATGTTGAAAACATAATTAATAAACTAATTAATAAAACGGAGGAAACTAAAATGAGTGAAAAAAAGACTAATGAGAATTTAATGGCAGCCTTTGCTGGAGAATCCCAAGCAAACAGGAAGTATTTGGCGTTTGCAAAAAAAGCAGAAGCAGAAGGAAAAATGAACGCTGCGAAGTTGTTTAGAGCTGCAGCTGATGCAGAGACATTGCATGCGATGAAGGAGTTAGAGCTAGCAGGTCAAATAAATTCTACCATTGAAAATTTGAAAGATGCAATGGCAGGAGAAACCCATGAGTATAAAGAAATGTATCCCGAATTTATTGAAGTGGCAAAAGAAGAAGGAGAAAAAGCTGCAATTGGAGCCTTTACATTCGCTATGAAGGCAGAAGAAGTTCACGCAAGATTGTATAAGGAAGCAATAGATAATATTGATAATAAAGAAGAAGTTTTCTACTATCTATGTCCAGTGTGTGGTAATATAGAAAAGTTTGTTCCTGAAAAATGTAGTATTTGTGGTGTTCCAGGAGAAAAATTTATAAAGTATTAAAATATTGCCTATTCAAAGCTTTGTTGGGTTTCTGAATATTTATTTTTAAGTGGTAGGTCAGTTAAATGACCTACCGCTTATCTTTTACAGATTGAAAGGGCAGAATAGAAGGAGTTTTCTGCATTTGAAAATTAGTTCCAACATCTAAATAGACAGAGTTTTAACAATGCATTAGGAGTATTTTTCTAGATAAATCTATTTGGCAATTTTTCAGATGGCATAACATATTTTTTCAGATTATTACATATCTCTTTTATTTTTACAGGAATGCTTTTTTGGGTATTTTTATATAATTTTGATGTGAAGAGTCAACTGGAATTAGAAGTTCAGTAATATGTATTTTGAAGAAATAATACTTGTAAGTTATGATGTGATGATTATCCCAAAAGATCAGCTCTGACGAGTAAATAATTCTTCGAGATAATTATTACCAAAACTGTATAAATATGATATAATAGTAATAGCAGAAAATACTAATATCAACGGTTTTGGGGGATGCAAATGATAAAAACAACAAGAAAAAGTAAGAGAGAAAAAGAAAAGGAAATAAATTTTTTCGAGGCGTTCATTAAATTACAGAAACACTTTTTCAAAGATATTAAAGAACGTCTAAAAAGAGTAAAAGACCCGCGACATAAGAGTTACATTGAATATGGATCCGATGTTATATTATTTTCTGTATTAATGAAGAATGCTTGCGGCATTTATAGCATGAGTAATATGATTGAACAATTCAACAAGGACGAATGTATTGAAAATATTGCAAGGGTATTAGGATGTGAGTTGGAAGAGCTTCCGCATTATGATACAATTAACAATTTTTTATGTAGCCTGAACCCTGAAGAAATCGAGAAAATCAGGGATTACATGATAAGGGAATTGTTCAGGAAACGAAGTTTAGAGAGTTTCAGGCTATTGAATAAGCACTGGTGTATAGCAGTTGATGCAACAGGGTTATTCAGTTTTTCTGAAAGGCATTGTGAACACTGTCTTAAAAAGGAGTACAAAAATAAGGAAACTGGAGAGATAGAAAAAACAGTATATTACCATAAAGTGCTAGAAGCTAAAATGGTAGTGGGAGACATGGTATTTAGCATTGCAACCGAATTCATTGAAAATGAAGATGAAAATGTATCAAAGCAAGATTGTGAAATAAATGCATTTAAGAGACTTGCAGCGAAACTAAGAAAGAAATATCCTCGGCTTCCTGTAGGCATATTAGGAGATAGCCTGTATGCTTGTGAACCGGTGTTTGAAATATGTAGCAGTAACAATTGGGAATATCTTATCAGATTTAAGGAAGGACGTATCAAAAGTGTAGCCAGGGAGTTTAATAATATAAAAGGACTTGAAGGAAAGAAAACCGGAGATTCTACATGGATAAATGATATTTTTTACAATCAGAGAGTAGTAATCCTTATTGAAACATAGATAGAAGATTCAGGTGATAAAAAGATATACACATTCATAACAAATAAAAGAATTACAAAAAGAAATGCTGACGAAATAGTGAGTTTTGGCAGAAGCCGATGGAAGATTGAAAATGAAGGCTTCAACAACCAAAAGACAAAGAGATACAATATAGAACATGCTAACAGCTTGAATTACAATGCTATGAAAAATCATTTTCTGATAACGCAACTGGCGGATATATTGCGGCAATTATATGAAAAGGGTGTGGATAAGATAAGGGATTTAAAGAAAAGTATAAAAGAAATATCCTCAAGCCTGTTAGAATCGTTTCGCACGTGCTTACTAACAAATGCTGAGGATACTCTTAACACAGAGAAACGTATACAGATACGCTTCATTTGATAACATTATTTTAACAGGGTGGTGGTAAAAAGAAAAGGCTTTTAGAAAATTTTATAAAAATTAAGACCTAAAAGGTGTAATGTTTCCGGCAAAAAACAAAAATAAACGAATGGTAAAATTCAACATCCTATTGAGCCGATTAATATATAAAGCCAGTTACAAATAATTTTGCTCGTCAGAGCTATAATTAAGTATATTTGTTGACAGAATAACTTTTTTGTGGTTATCCTTTTCCTTACAGTTATTAGTATAGGCTTAGTGTTTGTATTTAAACAGCCTTATAAAAAACTTAATGAAGAACAGATGCAGCAATCTTCCGTATTGAATTCACAGATAATTGAGGGCTTGAGAGCTG
>JAAYPF010000074.1 GCA_012519925.1 Clostridiaceae bacterium | reverse complement strand
TTTTATACATATATTCCACTTTATTTTATACAAATTTTGCAATCCAATCAACAATTTTATTTCTCTGACATGTATTTTTTACCTACTAAGACCAAAGGCTAAAATGCAAATTCCTATACTATCAAGTTGCTTGAGATATTTCCTGCCATTAGTTGCATAAAGAAAAGGTACTTGGTAATCTCCCCATCTATTAATGATGTACTGTGAATGTTCAGCTTTTATTTTCTTTGCATAGTCCTTGCACTGATAATCTATAACCGATGGAATATCAGTAAAATGTCTCTTTGCTTCAACAATACCTACTAATTGAGTTCCAACAAATAACACATAGTCTGCATAACCTCTATCCCCAACAGTAGAATCAGTAGGCCACTCAGCGATTGCTAGATTTCTATTTTTTTCTGGTCTTGTTCCTTTTGAATATCTATGATTAATAGAATCTGCTTCCCAACCAACCTTCCTTAGTTGTTCATCTATAAGATATCGAGTCTCTTTTTCTGTTAAGTTTATTTTATCTGCCGATGTTTTAGCTCTTTTTCTCCTGTCATCAATAGAAACTTCTAGACCTATTGGTGAAGTATCCTTAATTTTATCAGTAAGCTCTTTTATTTTTTCTTCTTGAGCTTTAATAATTGCTTCATAATCAATATCTATACTATGGTCTTCAGGCATAACAAATTCAACAGGCTCAAACTCCCAATCACCATATGTCTGCATAAACCAAACACTGAGTTTATATGTAAATTCAAGGAGAACTGTTGCCTGTTCAGTTGATTCATAACCAACATGAACAGCTTTATTTCTGGCAATTCTGAGGGAGTATAAAATATCATCTATATCCTTAGGTAGAAGCCCTTCAGATTTTAATAATTTAATCCTATTTGCATGTGTATTTTCTTCTTGCGGTTTCGTTTCAGATATGTTGTCCAATACAAATATTAAATTGACTACTGCCTCACCAAATAACCCAAGTTTCATAAGACACGAATTTGAATCCGAAAACAAATATCTCTCTGCGGTACTACCAAGAGTAGAAAGTAATGGCCATTTCTCTTCTAAGAATTTAAAATTTGATTCCAAGCAAATCAACCCCCTATTCTCGTAGACAATAATATTTGTGCTTTTTACTGACTCCTATAATATATTATATCAAATTCCTTCCAAAGACTACGTTATATTTAAATTTATATCATTAATTAGTCAAATTGAAAAGAGTTAAGCAATACTTAATTACCATTTTATGAAGGTTTTTCATTTACATTTATTTTGGCTTTACTCCCATCCATTCCTTTACCACTATATTCTCTTTTCGCAAAAAGGGGTAAAACGAAGAATCAGGGTATTTTAGCTGTTCAAAACGAAGAATTAGGGTATTTAGCTGTTCAAAACGAAGAATTAGTATTTTAGCTGTTCAAAACGAAGAATTAGGGATTTTAGCTGTTCAAAACGAAGAATTAGGGCATTTTAGCTGTTCAAAACGAAGAATTAGGGTATTTTAGCTGTTCAGGACGAAGAATCGGGGCATTTTTAACCCATAACGAAGAATTAGGGAATTTTCCTTTTTTTGTAATATATTGCTCAAACGTTTTTATTTAGCGTAACACAAGTAATATTGTTAATTTTAGAACAATACCCCCTAGTAAAATCTTAAATTATAAATATCTTTCTTTTTTGATATTTTTTAAATACTGTCATTTAGATTGGAGCCAAACAATTCTATTCACAAAAGTTTAAGGAATTTTGCGTAATGTTCAATTTCTTTGTTTTCTTATTTGGTTAAGTCTAAAAGATATCTGACCCATATTCGATTTGCCGGTAGATGCCCACAGCATGCCGTTAGAGGCTTGTTGTCAAGAGGACCGTGGAATAAATGCGGAAATTTTAGATGAAAGTAAAAACCTGAGATAAACAAAGATATTCTAACTCTGGAGTGTCCGTTTTAACGAGAAAGGGTCAATCTATATTGTTGTTCCAAAGAAACATTAATTCCAAAACGTATTCAATATTTATTTTTCAGAATCCCATAATTCTTCAAAGACAAATCCCTTTAAATCATTTTCCTCTACTCGCTTTACAAATTCTTCGGTTACAAGTATTTCTGCTGTTGGAAATTGAGGTGTTTTAAAAATAGAATTATTTCCTACAATATTTTCTTTAAAAACATACTTTGTGCAATACATTATTTTGCCAGAAGAGTATCTTTTAAATTCTGATTTTTCCATATCCAAAGCATCTATTATGTTTATTACATTTATAAAATAATAAGGCTCAGAATATAATACAGGAAGCAACTCAACTTTGTTGTTAAAGATATCTTTAAATATTTCGACAACCCCACTATTTATAAGCGGATGTACAGGAGTGATATATGCAATATCCCCCAATGGATATTTTTTACTTCTAGCACATTTTATATTAAAAGCTTTCCATAATTCTGCTAATTTTGTTCCGTCAAAACTTTTAAGATCCCAATCTTCTTCATTTACTAATTCAAAAAAATTATATTCATCTGCGTCGGCACCTACATTATAAATTTTCAAATAAACTCACCTCTTGATAATTTGCTTACATTATTTGGTTTTAGGATAATAGAATCGGTTGAATATTGATAGATCTACATTGTTATTTTATAAAAACACACTCACTTATTAGGTGAGTGTGCGAAACATTAATTCCAAAACATATTAAATAACTCAACTTTCGCACATTAAAAATGTGCTGTGAACCTTGAAAATTCAATAGTTTTGGGCAATAAAAAGTACAAGAATCTTCACTTTTATGATATAATAGAAGTGATAAAGCCCTAAAA
>JAAYPF010000073.1 GCA_012519925.1 Clostridiaceae bacterium | reverse complement strand
CTTAACTTCTTTTGGTACATCTGGCACTTCTCCTTCAACTAACTTTCTGATGTCATCATTCTTTCCCTTAACAGCTCCGACAAAACCCTTCTTCCCCATCTCCCCTTCACCTCTTTATTTCTAATATAATCATACTAAAATCGCCTTTTAAAATCAATCCACAATGATTCTCATAGGCTTATTGGGTATATCAACTGTTCTTTTCTTTCCGCCCTCACACTCCCTGACTATTGATGTAAGATAATTGTATATCTGAAGATTTAAATAATCCTTATACTCTATACCCAATCTATTAGAAATATAATAAAGGACAGCCTCTCTTTCAACTACCCTTCCTTTTAAACATTCAAAAATAAATATCCTATCCAGCATATTTTCAGTGTTACTTTTCATGATAGTATTTGCAAAATAATTCAATATCCTTGGGTTGATGGTAGACTTTTTTATGCCTGCATACTCAACATTAATAATATTTACTGTATTAAATTCTGTCAAGAAAATTCGCTTTGCTCATGACTTTTCTTGTTCGCTAGGGAACCCTATGGTTCCCTTCGACGGATGCTTCGCCTACTAGGTCGCATGGGCAAGCAGTGTAGCATAGCGAAACAACCAGCCTTAAGCACCCTCTTTAAACTGGACAAGGTGACTCCATTACAGAACCTTTGAACCAAACAAGTTTCTACTTTAGTTAGGTTTGGTTATTGGCTTTATTTTTATTAGTTTAAGCTGTATCCTAAATACTCATCTTCCAATTTCAAGTATAGGATATTCTCATGAACGGTTACCGATTTAATGTGCTCTAATCCGAGATCTTTAGGAATGTTTACAATTTTTCCGCCAAGCACATTGTTCATATCTTTATCGTATACTCTTATTATAGTACTAAATACTATCTTTTCATTTGGAAGAGTATTTTCTTCAATATAAGCTGTTGCTAAAACTTCTTTTACTGTATCCTTATTCCTTATATATCCCGGAACAAATACAACCTTTAAAAATGATCCTACGTGATCGGTAGGATAATCCAAATCTATTTTTGTCCTATCACTTCCATCGAGGTTAACCCTTTCTATATCTCCATCCTTTGTTGAATAATAAATGCAATTGTTAAAGATCGTGAAATTACTACATTCGCTCCAATCGTCTAATTCCATTATCAACTCATGCTTAAGAGTATTAAGGTTCATCCTCTTTATTGCTTCTTTTCGATGCCCTAATTCTGAAAATTCCAATGGATAAATTGAAACATAATATATGTATCCATCTTTTTCTATAGGTTTGTACATTCTAAAATCCCTGTATTCTATTTTTTCACTGCTGCCAATTTTCATTTTGCCAAACAATCCAAAGTCCGGATTCCTCATTCCCTCTCCAGAGCCTCCACCACCTAGGGCTATTGTATGGTAATAAAGCCAATCATCATCATGGCATATTAATTTTATATCAGTTTGCCAACCTTGATAGTCGTATGACTTATATACAACTTTCTCACCTTCTCCATTATTTCTAACACACTTCAAAACTATATCCTCACCGGGATCCCCATGATATTCTGGTCTTGTATCAAGTATTGCCCCGTTTTTTACAGGATAATAATAAATCCAATCGTTTATAACTTTATATAGCTTTCCAAAGTCGTGCACCAATTTGCGCACAGAAGAGCCCTCCATTCGATAGAGATCTCCTGACAAAGTATGTAAATAACAAATACCCTTATCTTCAAAAATCGCTAAAACTTTTGTATCGTCATAAAACACTTTATTATTTTGCTTCGAATCAAGCTGACAACAAAACAAATCCTGTTCTTCTGTTAAAGCGTACAGCATGTCGTCATTGATAAAAAAATCGGTACATTTATTATCGAAAAACACTTCCTCTTTTGAGTTGTCTATGTTTTTAGAAAAAATTGTGCCTGGCACAGTTTTTGTATAATATTGAATTTTTCCCTTGCTAATTCTCTTTGGGGAATATTCTGAATCCTCAACTATTTCCTCACTTACTAAACCTGCTATTTCTTCAGAGGTTAACTTAAAATAGACACCTGTACTATCAATATTCTCATCTGCTGGTGTAGCTTTTGAAATAATTGATGCTGGAATAGTAGAATCATTTGTCATTAGAACAGTATTATTTTCAAGGTCTCTACCTTCCATAGAACCATCAAACATATTTATTACTAACAATAATACAATTGACAAAACTAAAACTACAATCAAACGCTTGTTTACTGGTTTTTTATTCAAATCACTCACCTCATTGAAATCGTGTAATATTTCCTTATTTGTAAAACATTATGGTTTAATAATATCATTTTTTTAATCTAAATACCATCCCTTGTCATAGCTGTGAACATTAAGAAGGTCAATTGTGCTATTTGTTTCCTTTGCAAAAATTTCAATTGCAATAAAATAAGTATGTGTGTTAGAATATTGTGGTGTAAATAGTGTCTATCATTTGACACAGTTTTACTCCCCTAAAGAGAGCCAAAACACGCTCTCTATTTTTTTACCAACAAAGCGATTGTATGATATATTAATTTATCATTCAAGGAAATCTTATTTTGCTTATAGAAATATAGCTATCTAAAGTACTAGATAATTAGTATAAAACATAGGCACTTTTTGATGAGCACAGCTACTTTACGGCTTGTCGTATATAAGCTTCTTCTAAGTCTACAAGAGTAGTTTTGGTTCTGGCTTTTTGCATAGTAAGTATTACTTGGAAAGCAATTATTATGCAAAAAATTAGCAGCTTTCATTTGCTGAAAACCGCTATTTTCATATGGTCGGAGTATGGAGATTTGAACTCCAGGCCTCTTGGTCCCGAACCAAGCGCGCTACCATCTGCGCTATACCCCGAAAAAGCACAAATACATTTTAACAGCATTTTTTATTCTAATCAATGATAATTTTACCTAAAATAAATAATTTAGTTAATTCTAGACAACTCAAAGTAAAAAGCTCGTACCCTGTAACATTAAATAGCCTAAATTTGCTGTTAAGTACTTTAATAGCCTTCTTAATGCCATGTTCCCTCATTGCTTTTTGAGTTTGCTTTTATCCGCTCTATTTAATTTCCAACTCTACCTTGTCCCATTTGACATAATCATTTGCTTCTGAATTAAAAGAGTAATCATTATCTTGATCATACATACTCCAGTCATCCTTTGAAAATCTTGCATTTATCATAACAGTTTGCCCTGCGGTCAAAATTCCTGCATCCCGTTTGAATCCCACCTCAAGACAATAGTCTGCATCTGCTTTCGGAACATCCAACTTAACAAATCTTCCAGTCACATTTTTCACATCAATATTGGACCAATCACAAATAAATTCCTGATCGTTCTCACTGTCTATTGTGTAATAATACTTTATAGTAACCTTTGAAAGATCAATGTTTGAATTTCCTTTGTTGATAAGCTTGAAGTATGGATATATTATTCTGGTAGACGAAGTCCTATATGAATTATACATCTGAACTTCAATATCACCCGTCATAGATGTTGGTTTAGGTGTTGGTTTAGATTTAGATGTAGGTGTCGGTGTTGATGTTGGTTTGGGTGTTGGTGTTGAAGTCGGCATTGGTGTAGGTGTCAATGTTGGTTTTTGAGTAGGTGTTGGCGTCAATGTAGGGGTTGGCGTCGATGTCGGGGATGGTATTGGGGTTGTTTTAGGTGTAGATGTAGGTGTTGGCGTAGGTTTAGTTGTCGGAGTTAGTGTTGGCGTTGCTGTTGATGTTGGTGTTGGTGTCGGCGTTGAAGTTGGGGTTGGCGTTGGCGTAGGTGTTGAACTATCTGAAGAATATGCAAAAATCCCACCCGATGTAGACAAAACACTAATGGTATGTAAATTTTTATCAACAAATGTTCCGTTAGCTATTAAACTAATTTCACTATAACCCGTTTGAGCAGAGTCTTTTATCCTAAAAAACACATCAGCAAATTTGCCGTCAGAAGTCAATAGTTCTTTAGCATTGTCACTTGCACTAACATATAAAATTGCAGCTTTTCCCTTGCTAAGCTTTGGGTTAGAGTTGAAATTAGTGGCATTATATATTATATTACCCGGCGTAATACTTAAAATCTCTAAAACTTCTTCATCATATTCCAATGCAAAATTACACTTCTTTATACCATTAGCAGGAACATTTATAAAATTAATCGGTACCACAACTACTTCACCAATATTTCCCTCAACAAAATCAGCTTCAATACAAAATATTTTATTTCCTGCCGAAGGTGTCGGCGTTGGCGTTAGTGTTGGTGT
>JAAYPF010000013.1 GCA_012519925.1 Clostridiaceae bacterium | reverse complement strand
ATAGGGAGTAAATAACCAAGGTATCAAAGGTTGAACTTTTTAGATTTTTGATTTCGTCTTCTGAAGGTGCAGGGTTAGTCTTTACAAGACTATGATATTGAGGTTCGTATAGAAAATCAAAATCCTTTTTATATAGAGCTTGATCATTAACATAACCAATAATTTCAGGAGGTATGGTACTTACTATAACTTTTCTTTGATCGGCTAGCCAATCTACCTTTTTTTCAAATACTTCGGAGAAAAATCTTACAGGTACGTAAGTTCTGCCCTGATAAATAATAGATTCCATATATGTATCGATATTATCGCTCTTTATGATAAAATCACTTATATCAATATTTATTATTATTGGCTCAAGAATTTTTTCCTTATCAGCATAAATATTTTCTTCCACACTCTCGGGGTTTTTTAGAATATTTATAACTCTGCTTGAATTGTCAACTTCAATATTGCATTTAAGATTATAGCATAAATCTCTCAATTTGACATAAATTCTGTCTTTATATATCACGGTGCTAAATTCTACTGGCTTGTTGTCAAATTCAATTGTATCAGTCTTAAACAGTGCTGTTTCAAGTGTTTTAGTAGCGGATATCTCTTTGCCTGTTTCGGAATTTAAATCCGACCCAATTATTTGAGTGCTCATAAAATCTTGCGATATTTGGTTCGTTGTAGCTATTTCTGCGTTTACACAAGTGCTAAAGGACATCGTGAACACTAAAACAGAAAAAATTCTTGCTAGATTTTTCATTATTTGAATCCCCCATAAATTTAATTTGGTTAGAAATCCTATGATTTTAACCGAAGTGCCTATAATTATACCATATTTAGGCTAAGTATAACATTGCTAATTTTTAGCGATTAAATTTTAAAGGGTATTTGTCAAGTTATAAAGAGGGTAATGAAACAAAGTATATAACTTCGGATACAAAATATCTAATTGATTATGCTGGAAGAACTGTAAAAGTTACAAATCCTACAGAAGGTGATATTGAGGAGTTTTCCAAAACAGAATATTATAAAGACGGAAAAGTCAGAAAAATCACGGATCCTAGGAATAACAGTGCTTTATATACTTACAATAATTACGATAATACTAATCTAGGCATGGTATATGATGAAAAATTTGTACCTGTGACTGGGGGTAGTACCAGCATCCGTGTCATGTACTGAAAAGTAAATGTTAATTTATGTAATTATCTAATTGAATACGTTCATCCATGTTTAAATCAAAATTCCCATAAGGGTTTATATGAGTATATATAGGGGTAGTGGGAGCATCCGTGTCACCAGGGGCAAAGTAAATATTAATTAATGGTAATATTTGTTGATGTTCTTTCGTCCATATTCGGTAGTGGGAGCAACCGTGCTCTTTACTGAAATGTATATGTTAAAATATTACATTTGCTTTTGCTTAACTTAAGTTATTAATGTTCAAAAATCAAAAACTATTCACAATTTATTGTTCAACGTTATTTTTGTGACATATTGAAAAGCAACTTAACAAAGTGCTACTAAAAGGTATGAAAAGTTGGACAAACTTCTTATTTATTTTGTAACACAAACTTCCTAAATTATCTAAATTTTAAACAGCTCCTGAATCCGTGAATATTTTATCATAGAAGTACTCACAATTCCAGCGAAATGAGGTATAATAAGGCTATAATACCATAAGAAAAATATTCACCAACGAGGTGCAGAATGAAATTTAAAATTAGATT
>JAAYPF010000072.1 GCA_012519925.1 Clostridiaceae bacterium | reverse complement strand
TGGACGGCTTCCTTCCAATAAAATCATCTCGCCCTTTAAAAACTTTTTACGCTTAATGAGATTAGCAACTTTACTGATTTCTTCCTCATCTAGTGCAGTAAATATAGGCACCCGACGTGTACACAATTTATGTTGAGATTTTTCACAATTACATCCTACACAATTCATAATCTTCGATACCTCTTTATCTACAATAATTGGTTTATTATAAATTACTATACTTAAATAAAAAAACAAGGATGTCATAGTTGACACCCTTGATTATAACTTTAATTTTATTTATTGTAAATCTTGTAGACGATAGCTGCTAATTCCGCTCTTGAAGCATTTCCCTTAGGATTAATTATGTTATTGCTTCCTACAACTATTCCCTCTTTAACCAAAGTAGCAACACCTGTCACAGCATATGATGCAATCTGGTCTTTATCTGTATAACTTGCAATAACATCAGCAGTACCCTCGGAGGATATTTTACCCGACACCATGAGAGCTCTTGTTATAAGAACCATCATATCCTGCCTTGTAATTTGAGCTTTTGGATTATATAAGTTATCACCGACTCCTGTAGTAATTCCAAGCTTTTTCGCTATACCTATTGGATTATAATAATAGGCATCCGATGGTACATCTGCAAAGTTGGAATCAACAACAGCATTCAAATCCAAAGCTTTAACCAATAATACCATAAAATCTGCTCTTGTTATAAACGCTTGAGGAGTGAATGTAGTTTCGGAAGTACCGTTTATTATACCCTTTGATGCTAAAACTTGAATCTGATGCTTTGCCCATGTATGGGATTTTAAGTCGTTAAAGGTTCTATTAACATATGCAACTGCATATCTCCCAAGACTTGTAGTTGAAAACGTAACCATTTTTGTTTTTTCATCATATTTACCACTTGGTACCGTTATAGCTTTTCCTGTGTTGTCAATCCTTAAGACAACTATATGCTCTAATGAGTTCTTTTCAGCTTCTGTTGGCACATAAGGGATAGATACCTTCACAGGACTTTCCAGGTTGTTCCACTCAGTATTCACATCGTTAATTTTGAGACTTAATTTTATCATTGGTCTATCAACTATTTTATTTTTTATATCCGAGGACAAATCAGAGTATTCATCTTTTGCTACAGTAACAGCAACCTTTGAAGCACTCTTTACTCTTGAGGATAATTCAGCTGTATTTAGCATATTTGAAGGAAGATTTAAAACTGCATATGCAGTACTCATATTTATCCTATAGGATAAGATATTAGAAAGCAATGCCTGATTTGGAAACTCCTGTGTATATTCTGTAGCTCCCTCAACCCCGCTTACAGGTAAAACAGCAGTTTTAACTCCGCTTGAATCTGGAATTATTTCTTCTAATGCAATCTCTAATTCTTCCTTTTCAAACTTATAAGTCACTTTTCCACTCTGATTGCTTACAACACTAGAGCTAATTTCTCCCTTTTTACCGGTCTTTACAGGTGTAGGAGTAGGAGGATCCAATGGACCTGTTACTACTATAGGAGTAGGAGTGCTTTCACTTGAAGTTTGGTTAATGGATGGAGGATTTATTATTGAATAACCTTTAGTCATCTTATTTCCATCCCAATCAAACAACATGACACCGGAGACAGCTGTTGGCATAGTATTTGTCTGTGCGAACTCAATCTTTGTCTCTTCAACCTTTCGAACCTTAAATCCAATTATCGCAACTGTACCTGATGTTTCTGGCGAACCATCAGCCTTATAGCTTACAAGATTTGTATAAGTCCTACCAAAATTTAAAATTCCCTGGGATATGTTGTTGGAAGCAATTGGTAAAGCACCATATGTAGAATCTTTTAATATTGTTCCCTCTTTAGGATTTGTAGAATTAGTAAAAACAGCACCTGTATCTAGATTGACAGCTTCTAATACTGTTGGGTCATACTTTAGATTTACCTGGTATCCTGCAAAAGCATTAATGCTATCTACAACAATTGATGCCTTTATTACCTCACCTACTGCTGCAGAAGTCTTGTCCAGTTCAATCTTAATGCTTGGTAGCGTATCTGCAAATACAATATTTGAAAATAAACTTGTAAATCCAAACAGCACTGTAAGTAATACGGATAATCCTTTTTTTGCTTTCATTAATGAAAAGCCCCCTTTTAATATAATAAATTTAAATCTGACAAAATAAAAATTAAGTTTTTGAAAAGTGTCATAAAATGTATATTTGTTTTAAAACTATCTTAACAAAAAATTATGTAGTCAAAACTGCTATTTTGAACTACATAATTTTCAATATACATTTTATTTAATTATAACATCTATTTTATCTATTGTAAATAAGAACTATGAGCCTCAAAGCCTAGGTTTTCCAATCTTTCACTCAATTCAAGAGAATCGTAGGTATTATTTTTCTGCTGGAAACTTATCAATCATTCCAAGTAGGTGCTTCCTCATAAATCCAAAATCTAAAGAGTCCACCTCTCCGCTTCCATCCACATCCGCTGCAAACATACCGTTCTCTGAAGGAAACTTGCTTATCATTCCAAGCATATACTGTCTCATGTATCCAAAATCTATAGAGTCAAAGGTTCCATCTCCACTAATGTCACCAATTTCCACTTCAGGAATAGGTGTCGGAGTAGGCTCTACAACAGAACCTCCAGTAAACACAAAACAGTCTATATTAAACAGATATCCCCCGCCACCACTAAAGAACAGATATAGATCATGTTTACCTTCAATACCTTCTATACTAGCCTTGACATCCACATATTCATGCCAATCTCCTGTTCCGCTAACCGGAATGGTTGCCACAGTAGGTCCATACATCTCATCAAGACGAATTTCAATTTTTCCTCCACTTTCAGCACTCGATACTCTCGCCTCAAAACCAGTTGCACCAGTGCCAAAATCTACACCTTTAAAGAATATATGATCTCCACCTTCTATATAACCAACAGTCTGGTTGCCATCATCAGAAATCACTTCACACTGCACACCATACATACTGTTGTATTCTTCTGCTTGTATCAATTCAAAAGCACTTCTTGACTCTGGCTTTGGTGTTGGTGTCGGAAGTGGCGGTGGTGTTGTAGCCTCATCTGAAACTCCAAATGCTACTGTAACAACGGATTGAGCAGGAAGAGTAACTGTATTCCCCGAAAGGCTTCCTACCTTTTTAAATCCTTCTGTTCCATTTGATAGAGTACGATATACCACTGATTTATTTGATGAATAACCATTTAAATCTAGGGCAACTGTATTTTCTGATGATGCTTTGTTTATCAAAATCATAGTCAACTTGCTTTGATCCGGTGACACGAAGGCAGATGCCTTTACATCACTTGCATTTAAAGAAACTTTTACTCTCTTATATCCTGGATCTGTGAATTTAGCATATTGCTGAATAATAGGATAAAAATCAGAAATTATATATCCCTCTTCTGTAGTCCATTCATTCGGATTTCTTGGCTTTTCAATAAATACTAAAGGTCTTTGTTGGTTTTCCCAAATAAGATCCCAGTAAAAATATCCACTAACGCCTTCTACTACAAGAGAGTTGTGTATCAATTCTGCTGTTGTAAAAGGTGTACCATAATCATACTCAGTCATGAAAAGCGGTTTATCGGCGAAATCTCTAGCCAAACTTTCAAAATTGCTATTAAAGCTGTCAGGATTATTGGCATCTCCTCCATTATAAAGATGGTGAGCTATACCGTATACCTGTGAAAGATCCATATATTTTGCATAATTTTGAACGGTATTATTCATTATACCTGCTGATTCAACTCCTAATATTTTAGGCATGTCAGGCAAATCTTTTATTTTATTGTAAACGATATCAAGCGCCTTTCCATAACCTGGATAATCTGAAGTTTCAGTTTCTCTGAATATACAGGTTTCCCAATCTGCATTCTCGTATTCTACTTCATTTTGAATGCTTATGTAATCTGGTACTATGCCTTTTTCTTTGTATGCAACTAAGGAATTATACCAATAATCAGCAAACTTATCATATACAAAAGATCCGTTTTCTTTAGCAAGAGTTCCTCCGTTCATAACACCATCCTTCTTTAAATCCTCCGGTGGTGACCATGAGCAAAGTAGAACCTTAAGATCTGGATTCATTATCTTACCATATGCAACAATCTCTTTGTCGTCATAAGCAAAATTGTTGCTGTTCCTATACTGATTTCTGAGCCTTAATATGTCCAATCCAGAATCATAGAACAATATTTTATAAAGGTCATTTTTGTTTGGATGCGTTGTCAAATAGTCATTATACCATGCTATTGCTGCACCAAACCCTTCAAGTGTCTGATATGTAGTGTTAATGTCCACTGAAGCTGTATAACTTGCTGCGTCGGTTTTGGGAAAAATCATGAAACTCAATATTATTGACATCACAACCGATAACGCCAGCTTTTTCTTCATCACCATATAATCCCCTCCAAAAAATATATATTTTAACAAGTGCCTCTTAAACTATTGTCTTACGAAGCACTTGCTATAATAAACTCAAGAAAATTATGCAATCCATTGCACCAAAAACTATTCTCTATATATATTCGAAAAAATCGCTCGATTTTAGGGGTCTTATTCAACAATCACCATGGATATAAGCAATTCTTTGGAACAACGGATCTTTTAATGCTAGGGCTCTCCCATTCAAGCTTAATCTGACCTGCCAAACCATTGTTATGGTACAGAAGTAATAATTCAACCTTCTCCCCAGCTTTTAAGGGTATAGCTTTAGTCTTAACCGTATTTATCTCACTAACATTCCATTTATCCACCAAAAGCTGTCTGCCAATCCATAGACTAGCACCATCATCATAAGTAACATAGAACACATAGTCTTCATCATAAGGTGCCTGTATATAGCCTCTCCAACGAATACTGTAAGTCTGATCCTTACTAATTGATTTGCTCGGTGAACCCACACCCCAGTTAAAGTCAATAACACTGTCTATTCCCTTTTCTTTGAAGTTTGTCAAATTATCCTCTTCGAAATACTCATAGGCCAAGCCAAAACCATTTCCAGGCAAATTACTTTCATAGCTTTTCGCCTCTGAAGGATATAGACATACAGAAGGAACAACAGACTTTTCTGTGCTCTTACTACTCCATTCAAGTTTGACAATTCCATTACCTATATTGTTAAAATACTCAAGCTTAATATCATAATATTTTCCAGCCTCAAGAACAATTTTGCCTGTATCGTCAAAGCTCGTTTCATTGTCCCATTTGTTTATTATCAGCTTATTATCAATCCAAAGTCTAACCCCATTATCTCGAACTATATGGAAAGTATACTCTTCACTATGGAAAGGCCTTATTTTTCCAGTCCAGCGTACGCTATATGTTTCATCGTCTCTAATTTCATCTGCCGGTGATTTTATTCCCCAAAAGAAATCAATTGTTTTGTCCACACGGGTTAATTTGAAATTAGTAAGATCTATATTATCAAAATATTCTCCTCTCAAACCAGTCCCAAAACTTATTTTTGTAGGCATAGGCTTGTCCGTAGGTATAGGTGTAGGCGTAGGCGTAGGTGTATATGTAGGTCTAGGCGTAGATATAGGTGTAGGTGTAGGTGTAGGCGTAGGTGACGGTGTAGCCAAAACCGTCGGAATCGGTGTATTTGTGGAAGTATTCTGAGTAAATACCGGTAAATGCACTGTAGGTGTAACTAATGGCGTTGGTGTCTGTGCAACTGATGGCGTTGGTGTTTCTATTTCTACAGGTGTTGGCGTTACGGTCGGGCTTGGAGAAATATTATCGCCAGCATCAGTAGGTTCAGGTGTAATAAACACTGGTTTAGTGGATGATTCTATATCTTTATTTATATCATTATAAATACTTAATAGCTCCTCCACTGAAGATTTCTTCATTTCATTAATGGATATTTCTTCCCCTTGCCTTTTGATTTCGGAATAGAGTGCATATTTAGAAGGGGATATATCATTTTCAAAAGCCTTAGCTCTAGCTTCCGGTATAATTCGAAAAACAACGATTTCAGGCTCCTTATCACTCGTTTTTAAAATATTCTCCTTTAAGTCCTGTAAAATATCATCTATAATATCGTCTGCAACTGAATTATCTTTCTTATAATCGTCATTGTCAGGATTTGCAGAGCCAGAAATCAATAAAGACACTTTACTTTCAGCATCAACAATACCCCTATCTTCACATATTGCATATACTTTAACTATGGCATCTTCAAGTGCCAAACCCTTGAACTTTTCGTGGGCAATGATTTCCTCTGCATCACTGTTCAAAGGCTCAACCTTAAGAACCCTTTGTGTCTTATCAATAGTAAATTCCACACTAGGGTTAATGTCCATACTTATATAAGCAAATTCCTTCATACCTAAAAAGCTCTTATTAAAATTTAATTTGATACTAAAAGCAACACTTAAAACTAAGAATAAGCAAGCTGCCGCAACAGAATATCTTTTCAGATAATACCTGTAATCAATAATATCTTTGTCTGAAAACACTATTTCCTTACCTATATACATCGTTTTGTTGCGATTAATCTTATATATTGCATTCTGAGGAGTAGCCACCACTGCTGACTTTTTATCCATACTAAATATCAAACCTTTATACATTTCCACAATAACTTCACCTGCCACTATTAAAGTATGTTTTCAGATACTCATAGTTGTTTCCATAAATAATGCTTACCGAAATAATAAACTTCCTGTTTTTTTCTATTGTACTAGGATGCACGTTTACAAACTTCATAATGTCCTTCATAGGGAAATATTTCTTTTTAATAAGTTTATTAAAAACTTCCCTATTTTCAGCAATTTTGCGTCCAATGTCCACACACATCCTAATAGAATCACTATGTTTAGGCGTATATTTATGTAAATCACTTATTTTGATGTCAAACCTTTCAAGCATCTTAGAATAATGCGTTATTTCCTGAAACACCTCAATCCTATTATATCCTGTCCATGACTCATCATGAAGATATTTATCCTCAAATTGTTCATCATCCGATTCGAAATATGAAAAGGGCATTTCCTTATTTCTTGAACTAACCCTAAAATAATCAATCATCCTTCTTTTTATTACTAGCTCAGCAAAGGAAAAAAAGTTAAATCCTTTATTATTTTTGCTGTTGTCATATTTTTCAATTGCTTCATTAAACGCAATTAAACCAATACTATATTCATCACTATTCTTTAAATCAATTTTAGTCTTTACTGCATTGGAAAGTACTCTAATTATAAACGGTATATAATCTACAATAAATTTTTCCCTGAGTTGTTCGTCTCCTGCTTTGATTCTATCGATGATATTGGCTAAATCCTCCTTAGACTCCGAGCTATAGATAGAAAAAACAAATAACAAATGTTCCACCTCTTCATCTTCCAGTTCTTCCCCCCATAAACATAAAAACTAGCATCATAGTCATCTCAAAGATACTCAAGGCTAATTTTAAAATTCGTTTGCAAAATGTTTTTTTGACGGGAATTTCAAAAACCCTTCTATATTTATCTGTGAAAAGTCTTATATTTCTATTATATATTGAAACCGCTTATTTTCCAACTATATTGTTCATGCGAATATGTAAATATAAAAAAAGAACCCCTTTCTAAACATTTCGCAAATGAAAGAAAGCGGTTATAAGGGAAAAAGGAAGCGTAAGATAAATTATAATTCTCTGAAAAGTGGCTATAGAATGCTCACCGGAATTATAATTTACTACAAACACTTTCCTATATAGTATATTCGAACTTATTTTTATTTTATTTCGTATAAAACGATAAAAGTTTAATTTTTTCATAACAAAGCTCTAAAAGTATATTGAATAAACTTCTAGAGCTTTGTCGTTCATGATAATTGTCTATAACTATTCATATTATTCCATAAAAATCATATCAGTTATTTCTATATTTACTTTCATTTCCACAAAATCTCTTGTTGAATCATCATAAATATAAAGTATCTTTTTGCCTTTTAATGGTGACTGTGCATCTCTGTCATAAGCATACACAAGATAATACTTTCCTTTAGCTTTTATTACATTTATAGCTTCCATGTTTTGCTCTAAACTTAACATATTAGCATCATTAAATTTGTAAAGCCCAAATTGCTTATCTAAAGGAGAACTACCGCATACAAAAAGTGAATTTTCTACTTTACTCCAATATTTCACATCAAAATTACCTAGCAATTCATTAAACGCATATCCATACGAGTACAATTTATTAGCATTAATTCCATTCTCATAACCCGAAAACACCATGCTATCCTTAACAGCTTCCCAATACTTTGTTTTCATATCAACAACAAGATTCTTAATAGTGTTTCCTTCATATACCAACATGGTATCTCTATTTTTATCAGTTATTCTGCTTCTATCAGTAACATCAATAAATAATTTGTTATTAACAGTCAGTGTATTTTTTATACTCAAAACGTCTAATGTACTTACAGGCTTATTTATACCATTATATATATATAATGCAGAATCCTTACTAGTGAGATTTCCTAGTGCAAGAAGCACATTTCCTTCAATTCTGAATTCTTTAAGGGAAAAACCGCTAATAAAATTTGAAGTAACAGTCGGGCTTTCAAACTCCATAACAAAAGGATTTATTTTAGGATAATCCTTCGCATTCAACGCAACACCTTTTGAATCAACATATTTTCCGCCTTTAACTCCTATGTATAGTTTATTATTAAATGCTACTATTTTATTTATAGAATAATCGATAAAAGTTTGTTTGTTTTTATACGTAACAAGCTCATCATGCAATTTTTTATTATATATATACTTAAGTTTTCCAGATTTCACAAGATAGATTTTATCTTTATAAATAGCAATATCATTTATATTAATATCTATGTCATCATGCAATATCTTAAAATAAAGTGGTCCAGTACCTAATCCATTGTAAGATGCCAAAGGTTTTGATTTTCCTTCCTCTAATACACCTGTCATATATAAAACATTATCAAATATAACCGAATCCTTAATAATAAAGTTTTCTGATAGTACTTTAGGTTCCCAAGGGTTTGAAGAATTCTTATCAAATACTAACAAAGAATAGTCTCTTGTGTTATCATATTTATTAATTACTAATTTGCCATTAATCTCCATGTGTTTCCCAACATAAAAATTATCTTTAATAAGTATTAACGAGTGTCCATCAAATCTGTATAATTTATTGAATTTTTGCTCTCTATCGTATCCATGAATTAGTAAATTATTATTATATTCAAATGTTTCCTGAATATCAAAATCATTAATCAATACTTCAAATGTACCATTTTTAAACTGTGCAAAGTTATTTTTGCTTGTAGATGAATCAAACATTGTAAGTAGAACCTTACCTTTGTATGAGTACCAATTCACTATAGACTTGTTGTTTAATGGCAATACTTTAAATTCATTGCCATCATAGATGTAAACAGTATTATTACCTTTTTTACCTTTTTCGTAGAATAAGACTCCACCAGTATCATATTTACCTACTTTTGTTATGTAAATCGCTCTCGTTGAATCATCCCAGACTACATTAGCTCCTGCATTTTCTGAAACAAATCTTAACGGTACAAAAGTTCTACCGTTTACAATTTTAGGTGCGACACCAATAATTTTTTCTTGCCCATTTATCATTGCGATATTGTTATCAATAATAAGCTTCATTTGACTTCCCATCTTATATGCAAAGATAGATCTTTCACTATCATCCCATTTAATAGTATATCCCAACTCTTCAAATATAGTTCTGAAAGGAACTAATGTGGAGCCATTTTCAATAAATGGAGCTAAGTCCATTTTCTTTTTAATACTTTTTGATAAATAATCTTTTGAATCAACGGTGAATGTTAAATCAACAAATTCGTTATTAATAATTTTTGCTTCAACACCACTTTTACTAAATACAAATACGGTCATAAGCAATGCAAAAAGAGTAATAATACCTTTTAAGTTTTTATTAACCCTTTTTACACCAAAACAAATAGATTTCATGAAATATTCCCCCTTTAAAATTAAGTTTGTGTAAAGCTATTCATTGAACAACCTTGGTAAGTTTAAATATTCTAATAATATGCTCGCTAAGCGGCAAATACTTATCCATCATGGCAAAAAAATAAGTATGCAAAAAATAAAGTTACTTAGCTATTCTATGTTTTATGATTTTTGGAGTTGTCAAGGTGACAATCAACACTTTCAGCAGTAATTAATATATTATTTTTTCTTTCTAATGATCATTGACCCTAGTTTTTTATAACTGAATTTTTCATATTCTACTTTATTATACTATCATAAAATAAGAAGTCTTCTTAACTCCTGCAACATCAAGCATATTAATATTCTGTAGTTGCTAAAATTTTTTCAAACATTTATTATTATATCAACATTTTTCAAAATAAACAAGAAATAACAAAAAAAACAACTTATCATGTTCCTTATCTAACTATTTCCTTTTTTAATTGATATTGTAATCAACGTTATAACAGCAAAAACTCCTCCTAGCGTTAGTAGTACATCAGATAGTTTTGTGCTATTGTTAGCTTTGTTATTGCCTTCATCCCTATTATCATTATTCTCACTTTGCACAGTGGTAGAACTTTCCACTCTAACGGATACCTCTATGGTTTCATAATCATAAGTTGCTTTTACTATTGCATGCCCTACTCCATTTGCCTTCATAGTTCCATCTCTATCAACCGAAAGCAAATCTTTTCCGTCAATAACCTCAAATAATGTCTCCTTAGTAATATCCTCCGACTCACCATAAGGATGATTCAAAATAATATTAAGTAATTTCTGTTCGTCCACCTTTAGATTTATCTCATTAGATTGAGCACTTATGCTATTGTGGTTAACCCACTTTGATCCATCTTCTGAAGTAAGAATACTACCCCTATCACCAATCACAACAAACTTGTTGTTTGAATATATAATATCCTTTAATACTTTTCTTGTGACCTCAGCTTCCCTATACCAATCGGATCCATCATTAGAATATAGGATAATCCCTTTTTGACCCACAGCTACAAATTTGTCTCCTGTCCACACAATTGAATAAATACACAGCGTATAATCCATTTCATCCTTTTTAAGTATGGACTCATCCTGTGTCCAAGCCTTACCATCCTTCGACACCCATATACTCAAGTGGTCACCCACAACTACATATTTATCTCCATCCCATGCCACATCAGTAAACATAATTGTGGAACTTGGCTCTGCCTTTACTTCATCCCATGTAACTCCATCTGTAGATGTTAAAATCAGCATTGCTCCTCCGACAGCAATATACCTGTCATTTATCCACCTAACCCTGTTAATCCTCTCCGCTGTAGCCATTCTTCTTTGTTCCCAGGAAACTCCGTCTTTTGAAATTAAGACAGTTCCATCATTCCCTGTCGCAATAATTTCCTTTCCACTGCTTGCAACGCTAAACAAATCAATAGTTCCTTTTATTGAGCCTGTTTTAGCCCAGTCCTTGCCATCAAGAGATGTTAGGATAATTCCTTCATCTCCTACCGCCACAAACCTTCCCATTGCCCATATTACTCCATTTAAATTTCCCGAAGCCTCCATAGATACTTTCTTCCAACTAGTCGCATCTTCCGAAGTAATAATAAGCCCTCCATCCCCCACAGCTGCATATAAACCAAAATCACTACGAGCAATACTTCGTATATGTTGTGAAGTATCATTTTGTGCAAACACCAAACCACCCAAAATAACCATTGTAAATATTATAAATATCGCTATCAGCCTTTTCATTTGCATCACTCCTATGAATATTGTCTAGTACATCAAAAAACAGCCCCACAAATCTAAAATCATCAAATTCATCTTACATCCAAACACAGCCTATTTTTCTTGTAATATAATTACATAGCTTGTTACAATCACCTTATTTAATTTTAACATACAACACAAAATATTGTTAGATGCTTTTTTCAAGTATAAAACCTACATAGTATACTTTTACATTTCTTTTGTAGCCCTTGCATCTTCTACTGTTCAAGGAGTTTGTTTTTTAATGATTTCAATGCACTTTCTTAAGAAGCTAAAAAAAAAGAGCAAGGTGCTTATTACACCTTACTCCTTCTATTTATCCATTATAATAAATATAACTCTATGGGCACCAATAACACATTACTTAAAACAAATCTATTTCTGCCCTAAGTCTCCCTCTTTCTTAATGACTGCCTGGGCGGCAGCTAGCAAAATAGACCAATCGCCATTTCTTCACATTATGGAACACTTCTTGAAACTATAAATCTAAGAGCAGTTCTGAATAACTGCACAAAATATAAATAATGTTCATCTAAAGTTAATATCATCTGCAAATAAATTAGAATTTAAATCTCTATTTCACTACCAGTAGATAAATAAGTAAGTCGTTCAGAAAGAACCTCTTTCATCTTATAAAAAGCTTTTTTTCCAGTGCAATGGCAAGTGTAGTAATGGGTTGAATTATTATTTAATCTTTCAGCAATTTTCTGTATCAAAGCATTACTTTCTGTTCTTTTTGATACTGGGTTATATAAATGAAAACCTGCTATAACGTAAGATATATTATCATTTACTATATGCTCTGCCTTGCTTTTAATATTTATTATTCCTGTATGCGAACATCCGGCTATAAGTATTAATTTTTCATTTTCTGAAATAATTAAGCTTTGTTCATGTAAAAAATCATCAACTAAAATATCTTTTCCTACTTTTGCAAATAAAGCATTATTTGATGTGGAATTATATTTTCTTGTTTCAATATCAGAAAATAAAATTAATCCATCAGCTAGCACCGTTCTTTGCCCAGTTAGAACCACTTGCGGATGGTATTTCAATCCACTGTCAATCCCAATATCAATCTTAAATCCTAGAAATTTTGTATAGTGCTTGTCAAAAGCATTATCTCTTATATATATCTTTGCAGAATGGTTGTTTTTCAAGAATAGTTTTAAAGCTCCACCATGGTCAACATGCCCATGAGATATTATCACAATATCAATATCTGTAATATCTATCCCCATTTTCTTTGCATTTTTAAGAAATAGTCCATTTTTACCTAAATCAAATAATATTTTATGATTACCTGTCTCTATATAAAAGCACATACCATGCTTATGTTTATAATCAGATGAAACAGATGTATTTTCAACCAATGTCTTTAATATCATTTTGTATCGCCCCCTTCTAAATTGCTATTTATTTAGAATCCTGTAGAAATAATCATTGTTTCGCATTTCTCTACTAATGTCAATTATAGCACATTTATCCATCGGTTTGCTCGATGAGTATAACCAGGGTATTGTCTCAAAATCTACAGGCAATACCCTGGTTATACTTTTTACAAATTATTAAAGTCTTACTCCATAACCTCCATTAGTCTCTTTTGATTACAGCCGCCTGGGCAGCGGCTATCAAAATAGACCAATCGCCGTTTTTGCATATTATGGAACACTTCTTGTACTATAAATCATATAGCCATTCTAAGTTGCTACATAAAATATATATATTCGAAAACAGACTAGGCATTATGGTACTCTAAATAATTAACCCCTTTTCCCGTTTTTATAGCATATCCTATTTCACTTTTTGTACTTTCTCCTATGTATCCGTTTTTGTTAATGACATAAATTTTATCAGACATATCGATTTTTCTTTTATGTATATCGTCAAGCATTAGTTTAATTTCAGAAGTGATGACTTCTCCAAACTCACCATCAGCATGTCCGAGCAATTCTACTGAAATAACTATATTACCTTCTAGAGTTAATTGTTTTTGTACTTGCAAGAACTCGTCTTTAAACCTTGTGCTCCGACACAAAGTTATTACCTTATATTTTCCTACCATAATATCCCCTCCACATCTATTTCATCATAATCTACTATCCTGATGTTAAATTTGTAAAAGATACGACATAACTGAATCTAAATTTATATTACCCAGGCTCTACAAGTTGGAATTTTATAGCTTCCCTTTTTGCTCATAATGTATGAAACTCAAATTACAGTTTTCGTGCCTTAATGCAAAAAGAAATCGGAAGCATCTTGGCTTTTTTGTTTTGTCGCTGACATCTCCAACTGCTTCCATCGTTTCTTTATCAGTCTGCTCAACCATTTGTTCAACAATAAATCCTGCTTTTGTTAAAGCGTTGATATATGTTGATATTTTTCGATTGCATAATATTATTTCACTTCCATCAACTGGCATGCTAAAGTATGATTCATCAAAATAGCTTTTATTAAAAATCAATGTGTCATTTTCTATAACATCTTTGCGTTGGTTGCATGACCAAGCCACGCAGTAATTCAACGTATGATGCCAACTGAATATAAATATGCCGTCTTTTTTTAGATAAGATGCTATCTTTTTGAATGTACCTTGTAGGTCTGTTGTCCAGCCAATTCCGTATATCGAATAAACGAAGTCAAAATAATTTATCGGGATAGCCATCTCTGCTTCCATAGGTGAACAAATAAACTTTGCAGTATGTCCATGCTCTTTTAAATAAGCATCAGCATTTTCTATTTGCTTGTGGGAAATATCTACCCCCCACAATTCAGAGGCATTTTTATCAGCGTGGTATTTTAAAGAGTGACCACTGCCACAACATATTTCCAATAATTTTTACCAGAAACATCCCCAAACAGATGTAAATCATCTTCTGTCACAAATTTCACTCCATATGTTGGAAGTGCAGTAGTCCTAAACCATAAATCTGCATTTGAGTCCCAATATATTCTATTGGTTTTTAGTATTTCATTCATCTCCATAAAATGTACACCCTCCTATGATATAAATTATCCTCTGTTCTAAACTGTCCAACAAATTACTATTTATCGAGTCGTCTTGCATCCTTCATATATCGCACTGTTCTACTTATGTTCATCACAACATAAATTTCCATAATGCAAAATAAATAAGGTATTGTCCCTTAAAAATTAAGCGACAATACCTTATCTGATGTTCATTTAATGATTATTTTATTTTAATTATAACTTAACCACCTATCATATACCACTGCAAGCAAGCCCAATCATTTTGATTATACGTCTAGGTTAATGTGTACACGTCTCCAATTATATCGGAGAACGTTATCAATTACTGTGGATGACGTAGTGATGCCTGTGCAGCAGCAAGCCTTGCTATCGGCACACGGAATGGTGAACAGGATACATAATTCAATCCGATTTTGTGGCAGAACTCTACCGAAGATGGATCTCCACCGTGTTCTCCGCATATTCCAAGCTTAATATCAGGTTTTGCTTGTCTTCCAAGCTTTGTAGCCATTTCAACAAGCTTACCTACACCAATCTGATCAATTCTTGCAAAAGGATCTGATTCATAAATCTTTTTGTTGTAATACTCTTCTAAGAAATTACCTGCATCATCACGACTAAAACCAAAAGTCATCTGTGTAAGGTCATTGGTACCAAAAGAGAAGAAATCAGCTTCTTTTGCTATTTCATCAGCAGTAATAGCAGCTCTTGGTATCTCAATCATTGTTCCAACTGTGTAATCTAATTTAACTCCAGCCTTCTCAATAACTTCATTTGCAGTCTTTACAACAACCTCTTTAACATATTTTAGTTCTTTAACTTCTCCAACTAATGGAATCATAATTTCAGGGATAACACTCATACCCTGCTTATTTACATTAATAGCCGCTTCTATAACAGCCCTTGTCTGCATTTCTGCAATTTCAGGGTACGTAACCGCAAGACGGCAACCTCTATGCCCCATCATTGGATTAAACTCATGAAGTTCTGCAATTATACCTTTCAACTCTTCATAAGGCATACCCATCTCTTTTGCAAGTCCCTCAATGTCTTTATCATCTTGTGGAAGGAACTCATGAAGTGGAGGATCTAAGAATCTTATAGTTACAGGATAACCTTTCATTTCCCTGAACAAACCTTCAAAATCCCCTCTTTGCATTGGAAGCAGCTTATCAAGTGCTTTTCTTCTCTGTTCTTCATTTCTTGCAACTATCATTTCTCTCATAGCAGGTATTCTGTCGGCATCGAAGAACATATGCTCGGTACGGCAAAGTCCAATACCTTCTGCACCGAACTTAAGTGCCTGTGCAGCATCACCTGGGGTATCTGCATTTGTTCTAACCTTTAATGTCCTAATTTCATCTGCCCAACCCATTAAGGTTGAAAAATCTCCTGTCATTTCAGGCTCAACTGTTGGTAGCTTTTCGCCATACACATTACCTGTTGTGCCATCAAGGGATATCCAATCTCCCTCTACATACTTCCTACCGTTTTTATCAATAAAATATTTTTCAGCTTCATTTATTTTTACTTCATGACAGCCAGCAACACAGCATGTTCCCATGCCTCGTGCAACAACTGCCGCATGTGAAGTCATACCTCCACGCCCTGTAAGTATTCCCTTTGAAACATGCATACCTTCGATATCCTCAGGAGAAGTTTCAAGTCTTACAAGCACCACATTCTCTTCCCCGTTCTTGTGTGCGTTTACAGCATCTTCAGCCTCAAAATAAACTTTACCTGTAGCTGCTCCTGGTGATGCCGGTAATCCCTTTGCAACAGGTGCAGCAGCTTTTAAAGCTGTCGGTTCAAAGTTTGGATGCAACAGTGCGTCTAGTTGCTTTGGATCAACTTTCATAATAGCTTCTTCTTTTGAAACCATTCCCTCAGAAACAAGATCTACTGCTATCTTTAATGCGGCGGTAGCAGTTCTTTTACCGTTTCTGGTCTGTAGCATAAACAGTTTACCTTTTTCAATTGTAAACTCCATATCCTGCATATCTTTATAGTGTTTTTCAAGTTTCTCAGCTATTTCTAAAAACTGATTATAAGCATCTGGGTTAATCTCTTTAAGATGATCTATAGATTGAGGCGTCCTTATACCCGCAACAACATCTTCTCCTTGTGCATTCATAAGGAATTCTCCATAAAGCTTCTTCTCTCCCGTTGATGGGTTTCTAGTAAATGCAACACCGGTACCTGAGTCATTGCCCATATTTCCGTAGACCATTTCTTGAACGTTAACTGCAGTACCCCAGTCACCAGGAATATCATTAAGCCTTCTATATACTATTGCTCTAGGATTGTCCCAAGAACGGAATACGGCCTTAACAGCTTCCATTAGCTGTACTTTAGGGTCTTGAGGGAAATCAAATCCTTTTTCGTTCTTGAAGAGTTCTTTATATCTTTTTACCACTTCTTTTAGATTATCAGCTGTAAGATCAGTGTCAGAATTTGCCCCATTCTCTTCTTTAACAGCTTCAAGTATCTTTTCAAACTTTGGCTTTTCAACTTCCATTACTACATCACTAAACATCTGAATAAATCTTCTATAGCTGTCATAGGCAAATCTTTCATTATTGGTAAGCTTCGCTAAACCTTCTACAACAATATCGTTTAACCCTAAATTTAAAATAGTATCCATCATACCGGGCATGGACGCTCTTGATCCCGATCTAACAGAAACTAAAAAAGGGTTATTCGGATCACCAAATTTTTTACCCACAGCATCTTCAGTAGCGGACATCATTGCATAAATCTCTTCTTCAATCTCTTTTGCAATGACTTTACCATCTTGATAATACTTTGTACAAGCTTCCGTAGTAACTGTAAAACCTCTTGGAACAGGAAGGCCTAATCCCGTCATTTCTGCCAGGTTAGCCCCTTTGCCTCCAAGCAGGTTCCTCATTGAAGCGTTTCCCTCTTTAAAAAGATATACATACTTTGCCATTAAAAAACCCTCCCATTTGCTTTATGTATTATTCATATCATCTATACAATAAATGTATATTATATATACTTTTATTCACTTTTTTACATGGATTAATCTGGAATTCGTTTTCTTGACCATACTAATTATAACATAATAAAAATAATTTTCATTACTTTTTCTCAAAATTATTAAATTATTATATATAATCTTCCACGGATAAAAAGCTGTTAATAATTCTCTCCAAAAAATTTGCAATTATTCTAATTATCAAACTTTTTTTAATAAAAAAGCTATGTAACGTTTAGCGTAAACGTGTGCGAAAATTATCAACCCACATAGAATATCAATCCCCTTTAATACTGCCAATGCACCTGCCTAGAGAACAAAAGGGGCTATGCTCCTCAAGAATCATTCTTAGGTCATATGAAGGATGAGATAGATTCTTCTAAAAATTGTTCTACATTTGAGGAATTACAGCTTATGATAGATAATTATATGGAGTATTATAATAACTTTAGATATCAATGGGGGATTAAAAAGCTGACTCCTATACAATATAGAAATCAGCTTTTGGCTGCCTAGGCTTTTTCAAAATGTCCTTGACATAGGATCCATTTTACTGCGACTCAAGGTTTTATTTTTTTAGAAAATCAATGCACTTTCTTAGAAAATAAAAAAAGCGAGCTTCCCAATATAGGAAACCCGCTTTGTAGAAATCACACTTAAATTAAAAATCAAACTTATCTTCAAAGTATTTATCCAACTCTTCAATCTTAACCCTAACCTGCTGCATACTATCCCTATCTCTAATAGTTACACTTTTGTCTTCTAACGAATCAAAGTCAAAAGTTATACAGTAAGGTGTACCTATCTCATCCTGCCTTCTATATCTCTTACCTATACTTCCAGTCTCATCATACTCACAAACATACTTCTTAGTAAGAGCCTCATATACCTTGAAAGCATCCTCACCCAATTTCTTAGAAAGCGGAAGAACCGCTATCTTTACCGGTGCAATTGCAGGATGGAAATGAATTACAACTCTTACATCTCCTTCTGCAACCTCTTCTTCATCATAAGCTTCGCAAAGGAAGGCAAGTGTCACCCTATCAGCCCCAAGAGAAGGCTCAACGCAATAAGGAACATATTTCTCATTGGTAACAGGATCAAAATACGAAAGGTCATCTCTCGAATGCTCCATATGCTGCTTTAAATCATAATCAGTCCTGTCGGCAATTCCCCAAAGTTCTCCCCACTCAAACGGAGTCTTAAAAGGGAATTTATACTCAATGTCTGTTGTTGCATTACTGTAGTGGGAAAGCTCTTCTTTCTCATGGTCACGCATTTTTAAATTATCTGCTTTTATTCCAAGACTTAAAAGCCAGTTATAGCAGAAGTCTTTCCAATATTCAAACCATTTCATGTTTGTCCCAGGTTCACAGAAAAATTCAAGCTCCATCTGCTCAAATTCACGAGTCCTGAAAATAAAATTACCGGGAGTAATCTCATTTCTAAAGGATTTACCTATCTGAGCTATTCCAAAGGGAATCTTTTTTCTCATACTTCTTTGTACATTTTTAAAATTAACAAATATCCCCTGAGCTGTTTCGGGTCTTAAGTATATTTCTGTCTTTGAATCCTCCGTTACACCTTGGAAAGTCTTAAACATAAGATTAAACTTTCTGACATCGGTAAAATTGCTAGATCCGCAATTAGGACATTTTACACCTTTTTCCTTGATATATTCAACAAGCTGTTCGTTTGTCCAACCGTCAACTTTAACATCCACTTGATTCTCTGTATTCCAGTCCTCAATCATGTTATCTGCTCTGTGGCGAGTCTTACAATCCTTACAGTCAATCAATGGATCACTAAACCCACCAACGTGCCCTGATGCTACCCAAACCTTAGGATTCATTAGTATTGCACAATCGACTCCAACGTTATAAGGGCTCTCCTGCACAAATTTCTTCCACCAAGCTTTTTTTATGTTGTTTTTTAGTTCAACACCCAAAGGACCGTAATCCCAAGCATTTGCAAGGCCTCCATATATATCTGAACCCGGATATACGAAACCTCTGTTCTTTGCAAGTGCGACTATCTTATCCATAGTCTTTTCAAATCCCATTTAAAATGCCTCCTTAGCAATATCAATATTATAAAAATAACCTATTTAACATTAGGTGATTCCAAAAAAATAAATGGTTAATTGGTGTTTCAAAAAAGCTGATTTTATTGGGTCTGAACTATAAATTTTGACTAATAATTTTTTTAAAACACCTTATCCGTAAAAAATATTATGTTACTAGAAATGGTCATTGACCAGTTATTTTTTTAACTATCCAATATATATTTTTACCTTACAATCAATTATTGTCAACAGTATTTTTATTAATTATTAGTAATGCCTCATCTAAAATTTTATTTCCCGCTTCTGCCTTACTCATAATCGGTAGATCAATTATGTCACCGTTTCTTTTTATGATCTTTATTATATTTGTGTCGGTGCCAAACCCTGCACCTTCCTGTGTAACATCATTAGCAATTATCAGATCCATGTTCTTTGCAGCAAGCTTCTCGCAAGCATTATTAACAAGATCGTTAGTTTCGGCACTAAAACCAATTAATATTCTATTACCCTTCACTTTCCCAAGCTCTTTAGCTATATCAGGGTTTTTAATAAGCTCTATGTTTAAGTTCTCGCCCTTCTTTTTAATCTTTTTCTCAGCTATTTGAGCACATCTATAATCAGCGACAGCTGCAACCATTATCAGTATATCAAAAGCCTCATAGCTTTTCATAACTTCATTAAACATCTCATCGGCTGTTTTGACGGCTACATTCTCCACTCCAACGGGAGTTTTAATATTAACCGGACCGGATATAAGCTTGACCTGTGCACCTCTTTTACTTGCTTGAGCTGCTATAGCATAGCCCATTTTACCCGATGATCGATTAGTTATATACCTGACAGGATCTATAGGTTCTTGTGTGGGACCTGCAGTTATCAATACCTTTAAATCCTTTAAGTCCCTCTTGCCACAAACAAGCTCCTCAACCCTTTCGACAATAACCGAAGGTTCTGGCAGCCTCCCTGCTCCAGCCGTACCACATGCCATAAGACCTGTTTCTGGTTCTAAAAATATATATCCTAGCTCGGTAAGCTTTTTAATATTTTCCTGAACAATAGGATTTTCATACATATTAGTATTCATTGCAGGTACGAATACAACGGGAGCTTTTGTAGCCATTATTGTAGTAGACAACATATCATCGGCAATGCCATTTGCAACCTTTCCAATTATGTTCGCCGTTGCAGGAGCAACAACAATAATATCAGCTTTTGTAGCAAGGGATATATGTTGAATTTCCCACTTAACCGGTTCGTCGAACATATCTGTTATAACAGGGTTATGTGAAATAGACCTAAAAGTCAGAGGAGTGACAAATTTAGCTGCATTTTCAGTCATAATTACGTTTACATCAGCATAAAGCTTTTTTAGCCTACTCACAACCTCAACCACCTTATAGGCAGCTATTCCGCCACACACGCCTATAACAACAGTCTTTCCTTCTAACATATTAATTCCTCTCCATCAATTATTATTTATAGCATAAATGTTTACCCTTTTTAAGTAACTTCTAAAAAAAATAATAAGCCCCTTTTTCTCTTAACACTCCCCCTTGTAATGGGCTTGGCGAGAAATTATAGAGGCGGTATTATTCCATATATATTAGAATGAAAACACATGTAGCTTTACTTTATTCCGCTCTTTGTCCTGATGTATGTAATCTTCTGCTCATCAATTTCATTAATCGCAATAGTGACCGCCTTTTCAGAATCACATTCAGTAAGCTTATTCGCTCCTTCTGTAATCTGCCTTGCTCTTTTAGCAGTTGCTACAACTAGTGTATATCTGCTGTCCACCCTCTCGAGCAATGAACTAATCCCCGGCTCAATCATTGTCTGTTTTTTGTCGTTAATCTCTTTCATGAGTTTCCTACCTCCAATTTTGTATTTGTTACAACTTTCTGTTAAAGAATTTGACCGATTATTTTAAGTAAAACTGTGTCGTTTAGAACTAAACTCACATCATATATTGGTTTAAATATCTGAAATTATTCCTATTCTCTCAAGTATATTTATGTTTCTGCAAAGCTTAAGCTTCTCGGAAGCGAGTATACATTTAATACTATTAACTGCTTCTTCAATATCGTCATTTACAACAACATAATCATACTTATCTACAAATTTCATTTCTTTAACAGCCTTTTCCATGCGTTTTTGTATCGCTTCAGGCTTTTCGGTGCCTCTACCCTCAATCCTTCTTCTAAGTTCATCAAAAGAAGGCGGCAAAATAAATATCGATACACAATCAGGATAAATACTCTTAATATTTAAAGCACCTTCCACTTCAATTTCAAGTAAACAATCAAACCCTGACTTGATAGTATCTTCAATACACCTTTTTGGTGTACCATAATAGTTATCACAATATTTGACCCACTCTACAAGTTCTCCCTTTTTTATCATGCTGTCAAACTCTTCATGAGTCTTAAAAAAGTAATTGACACCCTCTACTTCACCATCTCTTGGCTCTCTAGTGGTTGCCGAAACAGAAAATTTTATATTATTTTCTTTTTGTCTAATATTATTTAGGAGTGTCCCCTTACCAGTACCCGATGGTCCTGAAACCACAACTAAAAGCCCCTCACGGAACATCACAGTTCCCCCTTATTCTTCTGATATCTCTTCTTCCTCAGCAGGAACTTCAACTTCCTTGCTATTCAACCTATGTGCTACCGTCTCAGGCTGAACTGCGGATAATATAATATGATCACTATCGGTAATTATTACCGCCCTTGTTCTTCTTCCATATGTTGCATCAACGAGCATACCACGCTCTCTTGCTTCTTGAATTATTCTCTTAATAGGTGCAGACTCAGGGCTTACTATAGCAACTAGTCTGTTAGCTGAAACAATATTTCCAAACCCTATGTTTATTAATTTCATTAAATATTCCTCCTAGTACTTATTCAATATTTTGAATCTGTTCTCTTATTTTCTCCAATTCACTCTTAATTTCAACGACAAATTTTGTTATACTTAAATCGTTAGCCTTTGAACCAATGGTATTTATTTCTCTATTCATCTCTTGTATCAAAAAATCAAGTTTCCTTCCAACAGAATCACCGGTTCTCAAAGTCTCACGAAGCTGATTTATATGACTTGATAGCCTCACCAATTCTTCATCGATACTACACCTGTCTGCAAATATAGTCACTTCTGTTGCCATCCTGTTTTCATCAATAACCTGCTGTTCCATCATTTCCTTTATTCTGTTTTCCAGCTTACACTTATATTCTTTTACTACTTCTGGAGCTCTTATACCAATTTCCTTAACAATATTCTCAATAAAATCAGTTTTCTCCAAAATACTGTTTTTCAAACCTTCTCCTTCAATTTGACGCATACTTATTAATGAATTTATAGCACTATCTAAAGCCTCACTCAAAAGCTTCCATATTTTTTCCTCATCCTGTTCTACTTTCTCAACTTTTAATACATCGGGAAATCTTGCAATGAGGGAAACGGATATGTCATCCTGAAGACTATACTTTTCCTTAAGCTGCCTAACTGTATTTACATATGCGTTTGCAAGACTTTCGTCAATTAGTATACTCTTTGAATCCTCACTGAAATCATCAAAGCTTATAAAAACATCAGCTTTTCCCCTTGATACAGACTTACTTACCACTTCCCTTACCTTATCTTCAAGAAATGATATTTGTCTTGGTATTTTTATATAAACGTCACTGTATCTGTGATTAACAGTTTTGATCTCAACAAGACACTCCATTCCATCTGTCTGTGACTTACCCCTTCCAAATCCAGTCATGCTTTTTATCATAATCAATTCATCCTCTTTTATGAGTTTAATATAGTCTTATTCTAAACAATATGTATTATAACATAATTATCGATAATTTGAAGGGATTTTCTTAATATTTTTTGTGTTTTTTCCTGTTTTCTCTCATTTACTAAGAAATAGCAAAAAGCTGCCTTTATTCTATAGACAGCTTTTTCAAACAATAGTTTTTTTGAAAAACAAAGCTATCTGATTCCGAGTAGTACTAGCCTTAAACGTCCGAAATCAAGAGAATCTACTATTCCGTTGCCGTCAATATCCGCTGCCCAATATCCAACATTTGGGTCACCGGTAGGAAATTGATTTATTATTCCCAATAAATACCACCTCATATGCCCGAAGTCAATAGAATTAACTGTGCCATCCCCATCCACGTCTCCTTTATCAACAGTATGACTCGTAGGTGTAGGAGAAGGCGTCTTAACCGGAGTAGGCGTTGGTGTTTGTGTATCACTTACAGGTACGAACTTCCAATGCTGATTAGACCCACTTACATCAGACCACTGTTGAATTGTACCCCCATCAACGGTAGACCATTTATAGACATCAAGAATTTTCGTACTGCTTCGGTTCTTTACTTTGTAATAACCGTCACCAGCATCTATAAATTGCCACTGCTGATTATTACCGCCATTGCTGTACCATTGAATTATTGCCCCACCATCGGCAGATGAGTTATCTTGAACATCCAAAACATATCCGCTCGATGCACTCACTATCTTTTTGTAACCGTTCCCCACATCAACTAGGTACCATTTTTGACTTAAGCTTCCGTTGTCAGTCCATTGTACTAGTTGTGATGCACGAGCCCCATCTCTTGCATCAAGAACCTTGCCACTGTTCTTATTAACTATTTTATACTTAGTAGTATCGGAAATAGGTTCGGTAACAATACCTTCGGAAGCATTAATCTTTAGGGTACTATAATAGGGTAATTCAAGACTTGTATCCGTTTTAAACTCCAAAGGCAGCCAAATATATTGAGAATCGTTTACTTTTCCTCCCCATGCTCCTGCCCATCTATCTCCCATATAGAGGTATGTCGTAGCCTTTGAGCCTTGAACAGGCATAATAAATGTGGGCTGTGACTTATATGTAGTGGAATCTCCTAGATTGTACAGTTCCGACCAACCATTAGCTAAATTCTTTGAATAGGCATATTTAGCCTGATTAGGACTCCATCCTGTACAACCCGATGTTATAAGATAATAATACCCATTTCTTTTAATAAGGCATGGAGCTTCCCTCTGTTTGCCCACATATAATTTTGCTTTTAGTGATGCAATATTCTTATAGTCATAGGTAAGTTCGTACAAGTGCAAATCCATGTTTTCATTGGAAGACGATATGAAATATCCTTTTCCGTCGGTATCAACAAATACACTACAATCTCTCGACATATATCCAGGGAGGTCATGATCTATAACACCACTGTTAGCATAGGGTCGAAAACTTCCCTGATATGTATATTTACCGTCCGGGGTCTTACAATAGGCAACTGCAGCCCTTGCCTCACCATAATGAACGCCATTCTCCCAATGCATCCACATAACAAACTCTTTAGTGGATTCATTATACATGACCTTAGGTCTTTCAACATTGCATTTAGCAAGTTCTGATGCTGAATTAGGCGATAATACTTCCCCTCTGTATTCCCAGTTCACCAGGTCTTTCGTTCTGTAACACCTTACTCCTAAAAAGTAGTTTGAGCTGTCACGATACTCTCCATACCAATAATAATAGCCCTCGTAATTAATCATCCCACCACCATGGGCATGTATGGCGTTTCCAGATGTATCTTTGAACTGAGCTCCGTTTGTGATTATACCATCAGTAGCAACAGATATTGATGGTATTGTAATTGTAAGCATAGTCAACAAAATAACCAAAGCAAGTGAAATAAACACTTTTTTCATAAAGAAATCCCCCCCCTTTTTATATGCAACAAAAAACAAACAAAAGCCCTTTTTAAGAATGTTAAGGACTTTTTATATATTGTCTTTCTGAAAACATTTAATGTTAAGGACTTTTATATATTGTCTTGCTAAAAAACATATGATGCAATTACTTAATCAATTATAACATTACTTATTGCCTGTATAACTCTCGATTTCTCGAAGGGCTTTACAACAAAATCCTTTGCACCAAGTTTGATAGCTTCTATAACCATTGATTGCTGACCCATTGCCGAAACCATAATTATTCTTGTTTCGGGACTATATTTGAGGATGTCTTTTACTGCATTTATTCCATCTAACTCAGGCATAGTTATATCTAAGGTCATTACATCCGGTTGATGCAGTCTTGCTAAATCAATTGCATCATATCCGTTTGCACCTTCACCCACAACTTTATACCCTTCAACTTCTTCAATCATCTTTTTTAATAGAGTACGCATAAAAACTGCATCATCGATTACAACAAAAGTAAGTTTTCTCATTAACCCACATCTCCCAATTCATACATGAGTATTGATAAAACAGCAATGCCGGCAGTTTCGGTTCTAAGTATTCTAGGACCTAGTGTAATAGAATTGATCCCAAAACTAACTGCCTCTTCAATCTCTTGCTCTGTAAATCCACCTTCTGGTCCAACAAAAACAGATGCTTCCTTTATATCGCTTACTGATCTAAGAATTTGTTTTAATGAGTTATTAGCTTCCTTTTCATACGGAATTAACGATAAAGCATAATCCTTTGCCTGCTTTACCGCCTCCTTAAAAGTTATGGGAATTTCTATTTCAGGTATAATACCTCTGTTAGATTGTTTCGCTGCTTCTTGTGAAATACGATTCCATCTTTCACATTTTTTTGAAGCATCCTTCTCATTAGCAAGCTTAACTATAGTTCTTTCGGTTAACACCGGAACTATTCTAGTTATACCCAGCTCTACACTTTTTTGAATAATAAAATCCATTTTGTCTGCTTTGGGTAAACCTTGATATAGGGTAATTTTAATAGGTGGCTCCGTTGAGTTCTTGTAGGACTTAATAATCTTTGAATGTACAAAACCATCGCCAAACTCCTCGATTTTTGCTTCATACTCGTTTCCTACACCATCACTGAGCGTAACGATTTCTCCACACTTAAGCCTCAATACTTTTTTAATGTGGTTATAATCGTCACCTTTGATATTAATATTATCGTCAAAAATATCTTTTGAGTTTATAAAGAATCTAGGCATCTAAATACAATCGCCACCCATTCACCAAGTTCATCAACTTGCTCGCATTCAAAACCTAACTTTGTATACGTTTCCAGCACTTCCTCTTTCCTTTCCTTGATAATGCCGGAAGTTATAAAAAGACCATCCTTCTTTAAGTAAGAAGAAATTTTATCTGATATATCAATTATAACATTTGCAATAATATTCGCAACAATAATGTCTACTTTTTCTTTTTTTAAATCATCAATTACTCCTCTAAATACTGCAACTTGTGAAGTTACATCATTTATTTCGCAATTCTCCTTAGCTACTTTTACTGCAACTTCGTCAATATCAACAGCAGTAACAGACTTTGCACCCAATTTCGCTGAAATTATTGAAAGTATTGCGGTTCCACAGCCTAAGTCTACTACAGTATCCCCATGATTTATATACTTCTCCAATAAAACCGAGCACATTTTTGTAGTCTCATGTGTTCCTGTTCCAAAGGCCATGCCAGGATCCATCTCAATTACAATTTCATCTTCTTTTTTTTCGTAATTTTCCCATGAGGGCTTAATAACAAGCTTATCTGTCAATTTTAGAGGCTTGTAGTACTTTTTCCAAGAAGTACTCCAATCCTCATCATTCACTTGCGAAGTTCCGATGAACCCCTCACCAACCTCAAGAAACTGACCTATAAACTTAAGTTTTTCCTCAATTAGCGTTGTCAGCTCGGAAATACTCACTTCCTCAGAAAAATATGCCTTTATTGTAACGCCATCTTCTAAACTACTTAGAAATTCATCATCGGCATAATCCAAAGTATCAGGCTTTGAGAGCTCACTTATTATGTCATTAGGATCCTCAATAGCCACTCCACCGGCTCCTATACGCGTAAGCATTTCAGTCACGGCATCATAGGCCTCTTCTGTTGTCTTTATCCTTACTTCGTACCATATCATATAAACGGCTTAGCAAAGCTCATAAACTCTATAAAAGCTTACGTTTGCTTCCTCCTTCATAAGTATCCTTCTAAGGGCATTCATCAAATTGAAAGCTATTGAAATGCTTAAGTTACATTCCTAAAGCATTCTTCATCTTATCAAAAAAAGTTTTTCTCTGCTCATGTACTTCATCACCGCTTACTTCTGCAAATTCCCTTAAAATTGCTTTCTGTTTTTCATTAAGCTTCTTAGGCACTTCAACCTGTACTTTGACATATTGATCGCCACGTCCATTTCCCCTTAAGAAAGGTATTCCTTTGTTCTTAAGCCTAAAAACCGCTCCCGTCTGAGTGCCTTCAGGAACCTGATATTTAACCTTACCATCTATGGTAGGAACTTCTAATTCAGTACCTAATGCTGCTTGCACAAAGGTTATAGGTATTTCGCAGATAACATCGTTACCCTGTCGCTGAAAAATAGCATGGGGCTTTACCCTTACAGAAATATACAAATCTCCCGACGGACCACCCTTTGAACCGGGTTCACCTTCTCTTTCTAATCTTATCGTCTGTCCATCAGCAATACCTGCAGGTATATTAATCTTTATTTTCTTTGGCTTCCTGATTCTTCCCTTACCATTACATGCATCACAGGGATTTGTTATGACTTTACCTTCTCCATGACAAACATCACAGGTCTTAATATTAACAAATTGTCCAAAAGGTGTTCTCTGTTTGTACTGAATCTGCCCCGTACCATTACAATGTTGGCAAGTTGAAGGCTTTGTTCCAGGTTTTGATCCCGAACCTTCACACTTTTCACAATGCTCCATTCTGTTGATAGAAATTTCTCTTTCAACGCCAAAAGCTGCTTCTTCAAAACTTATATCCACTGAAGACTTTAGATCTGCACCTTTCTGAGGTCCATTACGAGTTCTTGAAGATGTTCTTCCTCCAAATCCAGAGCCACCAAAAATTGTTTCAAAGATGTCTCCAAAGCCTCCAAAATCTCCAAAGCCTCCTTCAAAGCCACCAAAACCTCCAAAGCCTCCCTGTTCAAAGCCTGCATGACCGAACTGATCATACTGAGCTCTCTTTTGAGAGTCACTTAAAATTTCATAAGCTTCATTAGCTTCTTTGAACTTAGCTTCAGCCTCTTTGTTCCCCGGATTCATATCGGGGTGATACTGTTTGGCCAACTTCCTGTAAGCCTTTTTTATATCAGCATCGGATGCACTTTTGTCAATACCGAGGACTTCATAATAGTCCCTCTTACTAGCCATCCAACCAACTCCTCTAAATCAATAGTTTATACACATAAAAAAAATTATACCACATAGTCTGCAACAATAGCAAATATCATTTAAAACCGAACCTTAAGTTAAAAGAGCCAAAGCCATTTACAATGACTTTGGCCTTTATATAATTTGTAAAATTTAAGTATATTATTTATCTTCGTCAACCACTTTATAATCTGCATCGTAGACATTTTCCTGTCCATCAGCACTACCAGCCTGTTCTTCTGCTTGTGCACCCATATCAGGGCCTCCTGCCGCTTCTGGATTTTGCTGATAAATCTTTGATGATATTTCATAAAATGCCTTGTTCAAAGCTTCGGTTGCATTTTTTATAGTCTCAGTATCAGTACCTTTTAAAGCTTCTTTTACTTTGTTTATTTCCACTTCAATCTTTTCCTTGTCCTCAGTTCCGATTTTGTCTCCAAGATCTTTTAAGGCCTTTTCAGACTGGAACACCATAGAATCTGCATTGTTTCTGATATCAACAGCCTCTTTTCTAGCCTTGTCTTCTGACTCAAATCTTTGTGCTTCCTTAACTGCTTTGTCAATCTCATCATCTGACAAGTTTGTAGAAGCTGTAATAGTCACTTTTTGCTCCTTACCTGTGCCTAAATCTTTCGCTGAAACGTTAACAATACCATTTGCATCTATATCAAATGAAACTTCAATCTGTGGAACTCCCCTTGGAGCTGGTGGAATACCATCAAGATTAAATTCGCCTAACAACTTATTGTCAGCCGCCATCTGCCTTTCACCCTGGAATACCCTTACTGTAACAGCAGTCTGTCCGTCTGCAGCCGTCGAGAAAACCTGACTCTTCTTAGCAGGTATTGTAGTGTTTCTCTCAATTAATTTTGTAAATACTCCTCCTAAAGTCTCAATACCAAGGGAAAGAGGTGTAACATCAAGAAGTAGTAAGTCTTTTACTTCTCCGGTAAGAACTCCCGCCTGAATAGCAGCACCTACGGCAACACATTCATCAGGATTTATACCCTTAAATGGGTCTTTGTTAAAATACTTCTTAACAGCTTCTTGAACCGCTGGTATTCTTGTGGAACCACCAACTAAAAGAATCTTATCTATCTTATCTGGACTAAGATCTGCGTCCTTCATTGCACGTCTTGTAGGCTCCATAGTCATTTCAACAAGGTCAGCTGTTAATTCATCGAATTTCGCTCTTGTTATTGTAATATCAAGGTGCTTAGGTCCTGTAGCATCAGCTGTTATAAAAGGTAAATTAACATTTGTTGTTGTCACACCAGAAAGCTCGATCTTAGCTTTTTCTGCAGCTTCTTTAAGTCTCTGCATAGCCATCTTGTCATTCTTTAAATCAATACCACTTTCTCTCTTAAATGTATCTACCAAATGATTCATTATTCTGTCATCAAAATCGTCACCGCCAAGTTTATTGTTTCCGTGTGTTGCTAAAACTTCAAATACTCCGTCACCAATTTCAAGTAAAGATACGTCAAACGTACCTCCTCCAAGGTCGAATACGAGAATTTTCTGATCAGTTTCTTTATCGAGACCATAAGCTAGCGCCGCTGCCGTTGGCTCGTTTATAATTCTTAAAACTTCTAGCCCAGCAATTTTACCGGCATCTTTAGTAGCCTGTCTTTGTGCATCACTAAAATATGCAGGAACAGTTATAACCGCTTGAGTTACTTTTTCACCTAAATAACTTTCCGCATCAGCTTTTATTTTCTGAAGAACCATTGCTGAAATCTCTTGAGGTGTATATGAATTATCGTCAATTTTTACTCTTTTGTCAGTACCCATATCTCTTTTTATAGACATAACCGTTCTCTCGGGATTTGTTATAGCCTGTCTTTTAGCCACTTGACCTACAAGCCTCTCTCCCGTTTTTGAAAACGCTACAACTGATGCTGTTGTTCTACCACCTTCAGAATTTGCTATAACAACAGGCTCTCCACCTTCCATAACCGCTACGCATGAGTTTGTAGTTCCTAAATCAATTCCAATTACTTTTCCCATAAAAAAGCCTCCTCCTATTAAATATATTAACGTTTAATCTCTAAATTAAAAGTTTGTTCTTGCTATCTGAATTAATATAAAACAGCTTTATGCTATAGAATGTTTGATACCACCTTAAAAAAAACAACTTTTTTGTTGTAATACTAAGACAGTAACTAATTTAGTTCGCCACCTTAACCATACTGTATCTTATAACTTTATCCTTAAGCATATATCCCTTTTGAAACTCTTCAATTATTATGTTATTTCCATATTGTTCGTCGTCCACATGGGAAACTGCATTGTGCAAATTAGGGTCAAATTCATTACCCACTGCCTCAATAACTTCAACATTAAGCTTTTGAAGCACATCTTTCATTTGACGGTAAACCAATTCTACCCCTTCTTTAAGTGAATTAGCATTCACATCTTTATTTGCTGCCTCAATTGCCCTTTCAAGATTGTCAACAACAGGCAAAAATGCTGCTACCACTTCACTTGTTGCATCAGAATACAAAGCCTCTTTTTCTTTGACAGTCCTTTTCTTGAAGTTATCAAACTCAGCTGCCGTCCTTTGAAGCTTATCAAAATAATCTTCGCACTGTTTAGATTTTTCCTCTAATTTGGCCTTTATTTCTTCCACTTCTTTTGAGCAAGGGGTATCTGATTGTTCTTTTTCACAATTACATTCATCACATGTTTCAATGTTCTGATCTAAGCCTTCTTTATTTGTATTTTGCTCTGCGTCTTTAAATGAGTTCTCCTTTTTCTTCATCGGAATCCGTTAAACCTCCTTTAATTGTTTTGCTATCTCTATTAAAATCCTTAAAACTATTACCTATAATTCTGTCAATCTCTTCGTTTATCTTTCTTCTGATATATTTCATCGCTGCAAGTACTCTGGCATATTCCATCCTGGTAGGCCCTATAATCCCGATGGTTCCGATAACTAGCCCTCCTAGATTATAATTAGCTGTAACCACACTGCAATCTTGCATTTCCTCAATTTCATTTTCTTTTCCTATTTGTATGCTTATTCCATTATCCCCAGCGTTTTTTATGTTTTTAAGCAATAGAGGTAAAATGTCTTTTGTATCAATCATGTTGAGAAATTCTCTAGCCTTAACAACATCCTTAAACTCAGGGTAATTCAATATATTTGTTGTACCATCGAGATACACCTCGGAAGTATCTATCTGATTGATACATTCTGTAACTCCATTTAAAATGGGCATCAAAATTTCTTGTGAAGAGCCTATTAAAATCTCTATTTCCCGGATAACCATTATATTAATCTGCTCTAGAGTAAGTCCACTCAATTTATCATTAAAAATATTTGAAACTCTTATTAAAAACTCAGGAGAGACCGTCTCTGGAAGCTTAACCAAACTGTTTTTGATAATCCCCGCATTAGTAACTACAACAACTAACGCACTGCCCCTTTCTATAGGAACAACCTGGACAGCCTTTAATTCGCTGTTTTTTCTTTCAGGAGTTGCTGCCATTGAGGTATACTTTGTAAAACGTGACATTGTTGACGAAGCCTGTCTTAAAAGCTGACTAAGCTCGTTAATCTTAGTCTCCATCTCAATTTTCATGGCATTTATCTCATCAACTGTAAGTTCACAAGCCTTCATAAGCTGATCTACATAAAATCTGTACCCCTTGTCGGAAGGTATTCTGCCTGCTGATGTATGAGGCTGTATAAGATACCCCAATTCCTCTAGATCCGACATTTCATTTCTTATTGTAGCAGAACTGAGCCCCAACTCATGTTTTTTAGAAACCGACCGAGAACCTATAGGCTCCGCGGTACTGATGTAATCGTCGATAATAGCATGCAAAATCAACTTCTTCCTATCGTCCAAAAACATCATTTATCTCTCCTTTTGTTAGCACTCTACTCGATTGAGTGCTAATACTATTTTAAAAATACCATCCTAGTTTTCTTTTGTCAAGATGTTTTTATGGATATTATTTGCTTTTAGCTTATATTATTATTCTCTTCAATTGGTTTCTTCTCTATTGCAAGGGTTATCTGTAAAATCTTCATAATGTATTAATAGCTCCTAGCAATATTCAAATAAATTCCATAAATACTTGGTTAGCATAATCAAGTCCTATTGTACTTAATGCTATTTTACCATCCCTAACAATCAAAAATCCCTTTTCTTGCATCTTTCCTATTTGGTTGCCGTATATATTGTAGATTTCCTCATTAAATCTACTTTTAAATTCCTCCATACACACTCCATCTATAAGTCTTAATCCTAATAACATAAATTCCGCCATGCTTTCCTTGCTATTTATAACCTCAATATTTTCCGTAATGACTTTATTGTAATATATACCATCTATATAGCTTTCAATATCAGAAATGTTATTAAATCTTAAGCCCTTAAAATACGAGTGGGCTCCAGCACCTAGACCTACATATTCTTCAGCCTTCCAATACACCATGTTGTGCCGACATTCCAACCCGGGTTTTGCAAAATTGGAAATCTCATAATGTTTATAGCCCTTTATTGAAAGATAGTCTTTGCAGAAACTGTACATTTCCCTGTCAATTTCATCCTCTATAGGAACAAGTTCTCCCTTTTCTAAGCTGTTGCCAAATACAGTACCTTCTTCAATCTTGAGGCTATAACATGACAAATGTTGAGGCTCTAGAGCTACTACATGCTTTAAAGTTTCAATCCAATCCTCTAAAGTCTGTCCAGGAATTCCAAATATCAAATCAACATTAATATTGTTAAATCCTATTTTTTTCGCTAGAGTGATATTTTGCTCAAACTCTTTAGCTGTATGAATTCTCCCTAAACTTTTGAGTATTTGATCTTGCCATGCTTGAAGACCGATGCTCAATCTATTTATCCCAACCGCCTTATATAATTCAAGTTTTTCTTTTGTAAGAGTTCCAGGGTTTGTCTCAATACTAATTTCTACCCTTTCATCTAAAGAGAACTCACTGTCTAAAAGACTTATAACTTCATATATATAATGCTCATCCACAGCGGAAGGTGTCCCGCCACCTATGAAAACTGATTTAATACTAAATCCTTTAAGCTTTTCAGAATATAAAAGTATTTCCTTCTTCAAAGCATTAAAATATGCAGGGACAAGTTCATCCCTGCATGCAAAAGAATTAAAGTCGCAGTAAAAACACTTTGCCCTGCAAAAAGGTATATGAATATATATACCAATGCTATTACTCATATCAAAACACATCCTTAGGAGTCAAGTTTGAGAACACTCATAAAGGCTTCCTGTGGAACCTCTACACTTCCCACCTGACGCATTCTCCTCTTTCCTTCCTTTTGTTTTTCCAAAAGTTTCTTCTTTCTTGATATATCTCCACCATAACACTTGGCTAAAACGTCTTTCCTATATGCTTTTACCGTCTCTCTAGCAATAATCTTGCCTCCAATACATGCCTGAATGGGAATTTCAAATTGCTGTTTATGAATAGTGTCTTTTAATTTTTCGGCTATCCTTCTTCCTCGTGTATATGCCTTGTCCTTATGAACTATAAAGGAAAGTGCGTCTACTATATCACCATTTAAATATATATCCAGCTTCACAAGGTCTGATTCTTTGTAGCCTATAAGCTCATAGTCTAAAGAAGCATATCCCTTTGTTCTTGATTTTAAAGCATCAAAAAAGTCATATATTATTTCATTCAAAGGCATTTCATAAGTCAACATTACCCTAGTATCATCAATATAAGTCATGTCCTTATATAGACCACGCCTCTCTTGAGAGAGCTCCATAATATTTCCAACAAACTCGGTAGGAGACATAATGGTAGCCTTTACTACAGGCTCCTCCATGCTCTCAATTTCTGCTACCGGCGGTAAATTAGTAGGGTTATCAATAGAGAGCTTCTCACCATCACTCCTTGTCACCTTATAAATAACACTAGGTGCAGTAGTGACAAGGTCAAAATCGTATTCTCTTTCTAGACGTTCTTGAATTATTTCCATATGAAGAAGTCCTAAAAATCCACATCTAAAGCCAAACCCCAAAGCAACTGAGGATTCTGGTTCAAAAGTTAGAGAAGCATCATTTAGTTGCAGTTTCTCTAAAGCATCTCTTAAATCTCCATATTTAGAACCATCAGCAGGATAAATCCCGCAAAACACCATGGGATTAACCTTCTTATAACCGGGTAGTGGCTCTTTAGCAGGGTTTTCCGATAAGGTAACGGTATCTCCAACCCTAGTATCCGTCACATTCTTTATACTTGCAGCAATATATCCTACTTCACCAGCTTTTAGCTCTGTACAAGGCGAAAGAGTTCCTGGTCTGAAATAGCCAACCTCAGTAACAGTAAAATCCTTCTTGGTATACATCATGCGAATTTCGTCACCGACTTTTACAGTTCCTTCTTTAACTCTTATATGAACAATAACACCCTTATAACTATCATAATAAGAGTCGAATATAAGAGCTCGTAAAGGTGCCGCTTCATCCCCTTCAGGATACGGTATAACCTTTACTACTTTTTCTAAAACCTCTCTGATATTAATACCATTTTTAGCAGAAATCAACGGTGCTTCACTCGCATCAAGTCCGATGACATCCTCCACTTCCTTTTTAACAACATCAGGCTGTGCACTAGGTAGGTCAATTTTATTAATAACAGGTAGTATCTCAAGATCATGCTCAAGTGCAAGATAAATATTCGCTAATGTCTGTGCTTCAATCCCCTGAGCAGCATCCACAACAAGTATTGCACCTTCACAGGCAGCAAGACTTCGTGAAACTTCATAGTTAAAGTCTACATGCCCAGGAGTATCTATGAGATTCAACACATATTCCTGTCCATCCTCAGCCTTGTGAATCATTTTAACAGCCTGGGACTTTATGGTTATTCCTCTCTCTCTCTCAATATCCATATTGTCTAAAACCTGGTTTTCCATTTCCCTTTTTGTAAGAACCCCGGATTCTTCAATCATTCTGTCAGCTAAAGTAGATTTTCCATGGTCTATATGAGCGATTATGCAAAAGTTTCTAATCTTTTTTTGTCTTTCACTTGCCATTAATTCATCCTCCAATAAAATAAGGTGATACAAAAAATATAAGTAGCTATGAAACCATATGATTATATTTTCACTAGCTTATAATTATAGCATAAGAACTTTTTTGTGAATAGGATATTTGTTTTATTATTGCAAGTTTAAATGCCGTACATTTTTTGGTAATTCCCTTATAATGTATATTGTTAGTTACTTAGTCGGGGGATGTCAAGGGCGAGCGAGTTTTGCTCGTTCATTTTACCCTTTACATCCGTTTCACTTACATCCTTTTGTCCCCGGTCTGTTCTGGCAGACCGGATGCCTTCCGGCGAGGACAGGGTTTGGGACAGTGTCCCAAGGTTTCTTCTTTAACTTGCTAAATCATTTGCTGATTTATATCCCAATATCCTTCTTGGATAGTTGTTCATCCATTCTTCTATATACTT
>JAAYPF010000071.1 GCA_012519925.1 Clostridiaceae bacterium | reverse complement strand
TGTAAGGATTCAGCCTGTATCAAGGGTTACTTGTCATTGACCGCCTCGTGAGACCTCCCCGGGTAAGAGCGATAACCTTCCCCTCATCTATCTGTCACATTTACACCACGGGATTCGGGCAGTATTGTACATTATCCTTTTCCATCATTCTATGATCATAAAAAATCTCTGCATTCTTTGGTACTTTATAAATAAACACTTTATTCAAATAGTACTCTTTTCCTAGGTAGGCTATACCATACTTTGTTTTTGTAAATGGAAAATATGTAAGCCTCTTATATTTCAACTCCTTCAATTCTCTACCAAAGGTAATAATATAACTACTCACATCAAAACTGAGATCACTTATATCAATATCTAGACCCTTTATTTGATTTTTATTATTTATAACAACCCAATAATCACCATAATTCTCAGCGGATGTATCAAATGAATTAACATATGATAGTTTTATTGGAGTTATTATGTAGTAAGTGTATAGAATAACGATAAACACACAAATAAAAACAAATAATACAATCCTCAATAATTTTTGTTTCATTTTTTACTCCTTAAAATAATTATTGGCTCAGTATTTTCGATCAACCTATACTGGCTTATATTCTATTTCTCTTGAACCATTTCCTTTTCCAATCAAATAGATTTTGATATTAAGACAATTAACCAATGTTACCATAAAGAATATAAAAAAGTACCTAGAAATAAAAAACAAGTCTATTCCATATTTAAAATGACTTGTTTTTTATATAAACTGTATTATATTTGAGAAATGTAAAATCAACCACTCTGGTCTTTTTCAATAGACGTTGAAATCACCACTAGTATAATAAATTCGTAACATAGTTACGTTGGTTTTATTAAATCAAAAGTTGAATACTCCGAATGAAGGACATCGTTCTTTTGATAAATGTTCGTAAATCCTTCATCACTCAACTTCCAAATTTGACACTTCAATACTTTAATGGCTTAATACTACACTTCTTAAAAACCATTAAAGAAATTTTTAAAAAATATGTGGCAACTCCCTTAGTCGGTATAGACTTTAGCCTGGTTGTTGTGTACAATCTCTCATGAATAAAGGATAAATGTATCACCTCCTGGGAGGTCATTTGAGTGGTCTATACCCGTGAAAAAGCTAATTATTCCATTTAGTGAGGATTAATGATTTGGCTGGTTGGGACCGGCTTTCCGGGATACCCGTGTCACATGCTAGGATGTTCACTCACCGAATAGAATGGATACTCTCATTCACTACTATCTTTAAAAGGAGCTGTTGCACTAATGAATTTTTTTCAAACTACATAAGTGTTGGTGTAGATGTCGCTGCTGATTTTATACAGGTTGTTTCTTGAGGGTCAAACACCATCCGGAATTGCTAAGTACCTTACAAAAGAAAAAATTCCTTCTCCATCTGGCAAGGAATTGTGGCAGAAAAGTACAGTGACAAGTATTCTTCATAATGAGAAGTACAAGGGTGATGCCATGTTACAGAAAACTTTCACAGTAGACTTCTTGACAAAGAAAAAGAAGGTCAATGAAGGAGAAATTCCACAGTATTATGTTGAAAATAGCCACCCGGCTATTATATCCCCGGAGGTATTTGACCTTGCACAGCATGAATTCAGAAAAAGAAAGAATGTAAAAGGGTATAAGACAGGGGGAGGATGTTTTTCAGGGAAGATAATCTGTAGTGAATGCGGCAGTTTCTTTGGGAGCAAAGTCTGGCACTCCACTAGTAAATACCGGAGAGTCATCTGGCAATGCAATCATAAGTTTAAAAATAAAGAGAAATGTAAAACACCACATTTGTATGAGGATGATTTGAAAGCTGCTTTTGTGAAGGCATTTAATAGTCTTATTGAAAACAGGGATGAAATATTGGGAGGCTATGAAGCAATAATTGAAACCTTGACGGATACCTCGAAACTTGATAAGGAAAGTGCCAAGCTTCAAAATGAATGTGAGGTTGTGGCAGAGCTTATAAGAAAGTGTGTTGAGGAAAATGCAAGCAAGGTCATGAACCAGAAAGAATATCAGAGTCGATATACTGGCTTGATAGAGCGTTATGAAGAAATAAAGAAGGCTATTTCTGAAATTGATTATAATGTAAACATGTGTCAGGGTTTTTAAAGTGTTTAGTAAATTAGCATAGTTTTGAACTTTTTAGCACTTGGTAGAATATAACCAAGTGCTTTTATATATTTTAGGTTTTTGCCTTGTTGAATATTTCTCATAAAACAACTAAATTTAGTATTATTAATTTGTGATCTATACAATATTTAATATGGTTGCATTTTATAATAGTATTATCGAATAAAGATTATTTTTATATGTTAAACATTATAACAATGTAAGCGTATAAACGCTTACATAACAATCGGAATTATAAGAGGAGGAGTTTCAATAAGGTCAAGAAAGAATTGTTTTATTAAAGTATCTCAAACAAAGGAAGGGTATATCAATTACACTTAGCTTAACAATATTTTGATTACATACAAAAAGTAAAAGGGTTATTCTTTCAAAAGGAGTGTAAAGTGGAGGTGAAGAGATTTCAAGAGAAATAATGTCTTTATAAATAGTTTAAATATGATGAAATTGATTTTTTGAGGGGAGTTTTTTGGTAATGAAATTGAAAAAAGTATGTGTAAGTTTATTATTAGTATTTGTGTTTCTTTTTGTAAATGTGTTTCAAATGTTTGGCTCGATATCGACATTTGCGTTAGACACAATTAATGGGGAACCTTCATTTGATAGTCCTGAGTATGATGCATGGAAGCAAAGATATGTAAGTGAGAATAAAATCGCATTTTTGAATGGAATATCTGCTTATGCCGCTAGTTTGTCTGGAAATAAGTTGTATAATGACTATATTGAGTTTGCCGTTTCAAATAATGCAAGGTATACAGTTGGTACTACCGGGGGGAATCCTGATATATCAACAGATAATTATAAATCCACATAAAAGGTTTTTTCTTGAAGACGTATCTTGTTATCCTTAAGGACCAATGTTTTATAGGTAATCGAATGCATCGGCAGAACCATCTTCTTTGCCACAATTTCCGACCATGAATAATTGCGTTCAAATTCCACATCCTTAAAACGAATCTCTTCCCTCTTATCATCAACTAAATTGACTGTTGCAAAATGCGTGACCACAATCTCCGATTCGCAAGCATCCAGAAAATCTACAAGCTTAATAAGGGCATTGGTATCCACCCAGTCATCGGCATCGACCACCTTAAAATACTTACCTTTAGCAAGCTCAATCCCTTTATTTATCGTAGAACCATGCCCACCATTTATTTTGTCAACGGCGATAAAAGTCCCCGGATATTTCTTCTCATAGCCCTTTGCTATTTGAAGTGTTGAGTCCTTTGAACCGTCATTTATCACCAGTACCTCAATTCTGTCCATTATTTCCTCTGAAACAAACGAATCTAGGCATCTTTCGATGTATTTCTCCATGTTATATGAAGGCACCACTATTGATAGAGTTTTCAAACTTCGCACCTCGCACTCTTTTGTTTATTCCAAGTTTTAAATATACCATATCAAACTATTATCTACAATAACAGTATAATAACATACAAAAACGAAAATTAACATTACACAATAATTAAAATAACCCAGCGTGAGCAATTTATCCGGACATAAAAAACAACATGTCAACGAATTAGTAAAAAGATAAAGTTTTATTCCGTATTGTTATGTTTTATAACATAAATTAATGAAACAGTATTATTCAAAAGGAGGAGTATAAATTATGAAGGCATTAAAAGTTTTACAAGGTTGTGTTTCTGTTTTACTAATTCTTTCATGCATTATTTCATGCATTGCAGTTTCAATGCAAACTGCCAATGCCGCAAAATTGGGGGATATAAACAGTGACGGCAATGTAAACTCTACCGACCTAACTCTGTTGAAAAGGTACATATTACACCGTATACCTTCTTTCCCGGGCGAGACAGCAAAGCCGACACCTACGCCAACAAGCATAACTCCATCGCCATCAGATGATTTAAATATACCTTGGGATTGGTCAGGTGTCATAGGCACGGGGCAGAGTCTCGCCGTCGGAAGTAATCCGATTTTGTCTTCAAACCAGCCTTACAATAGGTTTCCCGGCTGCTTACCCCTTGGTGTGACAGCCCCATGCATTTTTAGTAGAACTTT
>JAAYPF010000070.1 GCA_012519925.1 Clostridiaceae bacterium | reverse complement strand
TAAGTTTAATCGCTATAAAATTGTCAATGTTCGGCTCTCGTTTGGGCTTGTTTGCTGCACCCAATTTTATTTAGTCAAAAGTCTAAAGTTTTTTTAAAAAAACCATTGACTTTAACTAGCTGGTCTTCTTATTCCAGTTCTCTATGAAGCTTATTATTCAAAAATTCCTGAGTTTGATTCACTGCTTGTTTTAAAAAAGCTGTAGCCCTTGAAATCATTAGATTCCACATCTATAGCCGTTAATGCTTTAAACTTACCTCTTTCCATAATTAGATTTGACCTCTTCCCCTTAGTTTAACAATACCTGTAACCTTTATAATTCTTTTGATTATACTGAAGTAAGCAAAATGCTTAATACTCAATTTCCCGATACTTTTATTACTTATGGTATTATACCATTTTTTGCTTTGTAAAACTGTTTCAGTAGGCAAAAATAATAATTTATCTAATATTTTCTGTGAAGCATTTACAAAATACTATTATAAAACTATAATTATCATGCAATTATATTTTTAGAAGTGAGGGAATTATTATGGAAATTAAATCCTTAAAAAAATTAAAGCTTTATGGTTTTAACAATTTAACTAAGACACTAAGTTTTAATATATATGATATTTGCTATGCTAAAACACTTGAGGATAGAAAAGGTTATATTGACTACATTGATGAGCAGTATAACGCTGAGAGATTGACTAAAATACTCACTAATGTTTCCAATATTATTGGAGCTAATATATTAAATATTTCCAGTCAAGATTATGAACCACAGGGTGCTAGCGTTACAATGCTTATTTCTGAAGAAAAAATAACCAACTCCCATGATCATGACCATGAAAACGATCCAAACCATACAGAATCTCCCGGTCCTGTCCCTGAGACTGTATTAGCACATCTAGATAAAAGTCATATAACAGTTCACACATATCCCGAAAGCCACCCTGACGATGGCATAAGTACTTTTAGGGCTGATATTGATGTGTCTACTTGTGGACGCATATCCCCCCTGAAAGCTCTAAATTATCTAATTCATAGTTTTGATTCTGATATAATAACTATAGATTACAGAGTTAGAGGTTTTACTCGGGATGTAGAGGGCAAGAAGCTTTTTATAGATCATAAAATAAATTCTATACAAAACTACATTGCCAGTGAAACAAGAGATCAATATCACACGATAGATGTAAATGTATACCAGGAAAACATATTTCACACAAAGATGCTACTTAAAGAGTTCGATTTGGACAATTATTTATTTGGTGTAACAAAGAAGGAATTACAACAGAGTGAAAAGAAGAGAATCAAGCAAAAAGTAAAAAAAGAAATGTCGGAAATCTTTTACGGCAGAAATATACCAAAACTCTAATAGACTAAACATCTTTGCTTTCATCATTAAGATACTATTACTACTTAATATTTGAGCCTTGTTGGGAATTATTTAATACAAGGCTCAAAATGTTTAGCTTATATTCATTCAAAAATGCTTATCCGCCTATTTTTAGAACATACTTTGTGATATAGTATTATTAGAGACAAAAATGTTGCTATTATAAAGAAATAACCTATACAGTATTTTAGTCACAAAGCACACCACACAAGCTTAATAGCTTTCGATTTAAATCCCATTTTTATACTAAACAAAAATGCTAACTAGTTTTTTTTAAATAGCAATAAATCAGTTGTTAATAAAATCACAAAATTATTAATGCTAAGTTTATGATATTCTCTAGGTGTAGGCAAATATTCGTCCCTTATATTTCGAATATATATATATATATATATCTATGCTTTTTTAACGGAGGTGGATAATACAAGTCCCTTTATCAAAACTAAATCTGGAGGTGATTAGATACTGAAGTAAGCCCAGTAAACCAATATTGGGTAGTCTTTTGTTTTAACTTTATTATTTTTTAGGGAGGAATTATATGAAAAAAATAATGTCAGCGATATTAACGACTTCACTTGTATTTTCGTCATTTATTGGTACTGTTAAGGTTAACTCTGCAAGCGATTATAATACAGCACTAAAATACTCCATTGAGTTTTTCGACGCAAACAAGTGCGGTCCTGAAGCAGGTGTGGATAATGTATTTGATTGGAGAGGTGCATGCCATACAGAAGACGGTTCGGTAGTAGGGTTAGATCTTACTGGTGGATATCATGATGCCGGTGATCACGTTAAATTCGGTTTGCCACAAGCCTATAGTGCATCACTTTTAGGTTGGTCCTATTATGAATATAAAGGTTCCTTTACATCATCTGGCAGCGAAGCAAAAATGCTCTCTACTCTAAAATATTTCACTGATTATTTACTTAAATGTCATCCTAATGCCAATACTTTTTATTATCAGGTTGGAGATGGACAACTTGACCATACATACTGGGGTGCCCCCGAAGAACAAACGGGGCAAAGAGCAGTTCCTTACGTTGCGAATTCAACAAGTGCTGCTTCTGATGTCTGTTCACTAACTTCAGCGGCCCTCACAATAATGTATTTAAACTATAAAGACATTGATTCATCTTATGCAAACTCATGCTTAGAAGCCGCTAAAGAACTTTATTCAATGGCTAAGACCAATATAGGCAAATATAAGGAAAGTGCTTTCTACCAATCAAAAAGCTATTGGGATGATTTATCTTGGGCTGCTACATGGCTCTATGTTGTTGAAGGAGACAATTCATATCTTACAGAAATAGACGAATATCTGTCAAACAATACCTTCCTAGGAGAGTCTCCTTTCCAAAACAAATGGACTATGTGCTGGGATGATATGTACATGGCTGTATTCTGTAAACTGGCTGAAATCACTGGCGAGCAAAAATATATAAATGCTATGGAATACAACTTGGATTATTGGATGAATACCCTAACTACAACTCCGGGGGGCTTAAAATATTTAGACAACTGGGGAGTGTTACGATATGTATCTGCAGAGGCTTTTATTGCTTTACAATACTATAAACAAACCGGAAATGAAGCATATAAAAACTTTGCTCAAAAACAGATAGATTATGCACTTGGCAGTAACCCTAACAATATGTCCTATCTTATAGGATACGGAAGCAAATATCCTAAGCATCCACACCATAGAGCTGCAAATGGTTATACTTATGCCGGCGGAGAGAATTCAAACCCTGCAAAGCATGTATTGAGAGGGGCTCTTGTTGGTGGTCCTGATTCTACTGATAAATACATAGATGATGTAAACCAATTCCAATATACCGAAGTTGCAATTGACTATAATGCTTCCTTTGTTGCAGCACTCGCAGGCCTTATTGGCGGAAAATCAACAAATATTCCTACACCTACAAAACCAACTTCTACACCTACGCCTAGCTCACCTTCTTCTAATGTAATTAAAGGCGATTTAAACGGTGATGGAGATATAAACTCGATTGATTTCGGTATTCTAAGGCAGTTGCTTTTAGGTATTATTAAAGCACCTAGCCCTAAAAACCCAAGCTATGCCTGGGAAGATGCTGCTGATATCAATAACGATGGTTCTTATGATGCTATAGACTTTGGATACTTGAGGCAGTATCTGCTAGGAATGATTTCGTCCTTTTAGTAGTTCTTTAAATCATCTTACTTAATAAATATAATCTTTCTTGCAATCCTCTCACAATGAAGAGGATTGCATTTTTTTAATACACAATCTTTTGTATAAAATTAGCTACTAAATGGGAAAAATATAAATACTATTAAAAGACTTATTTTGTGAAACACAAAAGCTGTAAAGCTCAAAAGCTTGTTTATTGACAAATGAGTGTTTTAAATATACAATTTATAAATCAGTGCCTAAAATTAATTTCACAAAGGGCATAAATCTAAAAGCTATATACCATGATGGCATTGATGCAAAATAGATATTAGGACATTTGCTTTGCAAATTGTTTAAATAAATTAAATATAAAGGATAAAACAAAATGGAAAATGTAATTTTTAAAGAGCTGAACTTATCAAATGAAGTTCAAAAAGCCCTCGTAGATATGGGGTTTGAGGAAGCAACTCCTATTCAATCACAGACAATTCCACAAATTCTAAAAGGAGTTGACCTTATTGGTCAGGCACAAACAGGAACTGGTAAAACCTGTGCCTTCGGTATACCTGCTATAGAAATGTTAGATACCAATTCACAAGGAATTCAAGTACTTATTCTATCACCAACAAGAGAGCTGGCAATTCAAATATCTGAAGAATTAAGAGATGTATCAAAATATAAAGAAGGTGTCAGAATACTGCCTGTATACGGTGGACAACCTATAGACCGACAAATTGCTGCACTCAAAAAACGTCCCCAGATAATCATAGGCACTCCAGGACGTATTATGGATCATATGCGTCGCCGTACTTTAAAGCTTTCAGATTTAAAGATGATTATTCTCGACGAAGCTGATGAAATGCTTAATATGGGATTTAGAGAAGATATTGATACAATATTAGAGAAAGTCCCTGCTGAAAAACAAACTATACTGTTTTCAGCTACTATGCCAAAGGAGATACTAGATTTATCATCTAAATATCTAAAGAATCCTTTACATATAAAAGCTGCTCACAAGCAAATGACTGTACCTGGTATTGAACAACTATATTTAGAAGTAAGTCAATCCTCAAAACTAGAGATATTATCAAGACTTATAGATGCAAATGGCATCGGATTATCTTTAGTTTTTTGCAATACCAAAAGACAGGTTGATGAGTTGACTTCAAGCCTTCAGTCGAGGGGGTATTCAGCAGAAGCACTACATGGTGATATGAGACAGGATCAACGAAATAAAGTAATGTCAAAATTTAAAAAAGGTCTAATTGACATTCTCATAGCCACTGATGTTGCAGCACGCGGTATTGATGTAGATAATGTCGAAGCGGTATTTAATTATGATTTGCCTAATGATGAAGAATATTACGTTCATAGAATCGGACGTACAGGAAGAGCTGGTAAAACCGGAAAGTCCTATACCTTCGTTGTTGGTAGAGAAATTCGTAAACTAAAAGAAATACAGAGATACACTAAATCAACAATACGCTTAATTAAACCCCCTACTCCAATGGATGTCCAAGAGAGAAAAATAGGATTGATTATGAACAAGGTTAAGGATACTCTAGCTGAAGGAAGCTTTGCTAAATACCTTTCGCATATTGAAAAAGCACTTGAAGAAACAAACTCAAAAGGTATAGATTCAAATTATTATACTACACATGAAATTGCTGCTGCTTTATTAAAAACAGTATTTGAACAAAACAACAACCAACATTCAACTGTTGAAGAAATTATTGAAGAAGATACAGGGGCAAAAGACGGAATGGTCCGACTATTTATAAACGTTGGAAGGAGCAATAAAATCCAACCTAAGCATATTGTGGAAAGTATAGCTTCTTGTACAAGTCTTTCCGGTAAACTCATAGGTGCTATAGATATATATGACAGATTTACCTTTGTGGAAGTCCCAAAAGAATATTCAGCCGAAGTTATGGAAGCTATGAAAAACTATACACTTAAAGGTAAAAAGATAGTTATACAAAGATCACACAAAAAGCGTATAATAAAAAAATCAAAAACGCAATAAACTCTTTTACTATAAGTTTATCAAAATCAACCAGTGAATCTTTGTAAGTTTATAAATTTCACAATTAGCATCTATAAAAATTGGATCTTTATTTTCTAAAAATAAATTTACTATATAATTCATAAAAGAATATCCCTCTAGAAACTTAATGGTTTCCATGGGGGATATTATGCTATTAATATTATATATTATCATGTTGTACCAAAAAAACATCAAATACTAACACAATAATTATTAGTACTATTTTACATAATATTAATTTAATGCATATTATGCGCTGTTATTTCCAATAGTTTAATGATAAAATAAAAATATAGATAAATATATATGGTTTACAAAACAATTCAAACTCTGATGAAAGCTTTACAGTTTGATAAATTTCCTTGCCAATTCTTATCTGAAACTGTACTCATTCGATTAGTTTTCACCATATAGTAGTTTTCATAGTAAGTTTTCTTGTTTTGTAACTCAAATTAATTTTTGCGTTAATGTTTTTAGGAGGAGAAAAATGTATGAAGAAAATAATTAGGGGAAACAAGGGTTTTTCGCTTATAGTGTGTATGCTAATATAAAAGTGACCCCTTTAGGGGGGAAACGCTAGCGAAAAAATGACCCCTTTCAACAAAAAAATCCTGTAAAATCATAATGTATGTATGATTTACAGGAGGTTGGAAGGCGTGATAATAGGAGTGGATATTTACCAAAAAATAAGAT
>JAAYPF010000069.1 GCA_012519925.1 Clostridiaceae bacterium | reverse complement strand
GAAGTTGAGTGATGAAGGATGCCCGAACATTTATCAAAAAAGCTGAGTCCTTCATTCGGAGTATTCAACTTCTGATTTAATAAAACCAACGTAACTATGTTACGAATTTATTATACTAGGAGGTATTGAAATGAAGAAAAAATTAGTAACCATAGGCATAGCTTCCTTCTTAGTATTGGGGCTATTTGTCGTAGGCTTTAATACTAATAAAACTGCATCGGATGTATGCAGATACATTGAAGTAAACGCTGATTTTGCTAAAGCGTATGATTCTTACGATGAATTAATGTCAGATTCAGAAGTAATTGCATTTGGAACTGTAAAAAAGGTCCATTCATATATTGACGATTCTCGAATTGTTAGTAAATTTGACTTTGATGTTAGTTCAGTTGAGAAAGGTAGTATCACTAAAAATGATACAATTTCTGTGGAAACTATTGGAGGAAAAGTTCTTTATTCTGATTATTTAATTGCAAACAAAGAATATTTAGTAGCCAAAAAATCTCCTGAATATGTTGCAAACGAAATAAAATCTTATGGAAATAAATATATTGAATCTATATTCGAGGGAGTACCTAATATTAAAAAAGGTGATCAGTTACTCCTATTTCTATCAAAGCAAGATGATAATGTAAGTTATTATATTTTGGGAAGTTCGTATTATGGACAATTCTATTATGATTCAGAAAAAGAGGAAATTTACAAAATCGAAAAGGATGTCCTTACAAAAAGAAAGATGACAATCAGTAGAGGTCAATTTAAAGAGAAGTTGGATAAATCAATTGACAATAGCAATGCATTGAAGCAAGAAATAGAAAATAAGCAAAATAACAAAGAAAACATAGAAGTTAAAAAAGACAGTGCATATGATAAGTACAAAAAGTGATCATCGACAACAAATAAGGTCGCTCCGATTTTGATCATTAAGTGTATCAGTTTCAACAATATCTGTTCCACAAAGCACTAACATAGATAATAGATGTGAGTGACTTTAAATGATTCTTGTAATACACAAAACAGATACCCCCAAACACTTTTACAGTACTTGGGGGTATCTGTTTTAGATAATAAATTCTCAACGGGGTGCTGCCAGCGAAACCGACAGACCCCACGTTAAGAACTGTACTGAGCTTATTTTATGGGAATTTTGGAGCCTGTAGAAAATTTTGTGTAAACGGAATAAAAAGTACTCTTTCTTGGCAATTATTTAGATAAATAAAATTCTAAAAATTGTAAGGAGGATTATTTTTATGGGGTTGTAAGCCTAAACCCCCGAAATTTTTGATATAGTAATATATGTTTATTTATTCATTCTTTTGTATCTGTAAATCTTAATTGGCTATAAACATAGATTCAGATGATGCCATAACAACAAAAGCAGGAAGAATAGATTGTTCAATGCTTTTAGAGAACTTGGTATGGCTGTAAGAACAATATTTTTGCTTCGATATATAATTGATATGAATTTACGTCAACAAATTACATCAACAACAAATAAGATAGAATCATATAATGGATTTATTGATTGGATAAGATTTGGTGGAGAAGGGATAATCACTAATAACAATCCAGTTGAGCAGGAAAAGAGGATAAAGTATTCTGAACTTGTTGCTAATGCAATTATTTTACACAATACCGTTGATATGACAATAGCAATAAATAAATTGTTAAAGGAAGGACATAAAATATTAAAGAGCGATGTTGAAGCAATGAGCCCTTATATCACAAGGCATTTAAAAAGGTTTGGAGATTATCATATTGATATAAGTGTGGTCCCTGAACCTATTCAACGAGAAGTATTAATATCTTAGCCATTTCAAGAGAAGGGATTGCTTTGCTTGGTAATTTATACCATATTAAATGGCTATTTTTGACCGTATCTCGGCTGTACCCGTAATATATTTAGAGGATTGGTGTATTCATCAGCATATCCGTTATATAAATTCTTGAGTTTCGCACCTTGAAAAATCAATAAACAGAACACAAAATTATCTATAAAAAAACACTTAAATGCCGCACAAACACATCGTTTTTTAGTATAATTTAGTTACTATACAAAAACATACTAAAAGAGG
>JAAYPF010000068.1 GCA_012519925.1 Clostridiaceae bacterium | reverse complement strand
TTTAATTTTCAAGGCAGTTTTGATGAAGATGAATTGAGATATGATTATTTGAACTATAATGCCAGTTTAGATAAGGATATGAAAAAAATAAACAAAATAAATGTAAATGCAAGTTATTCTAAAAAAAGTTTGAATTTAGCAATTACCCTTCCGTTTGAATTGGATAACAGAGTTGAAATGGAGAAGTTTTTGGTAAATGAGGCTAAAGTATTATTAAGTAGTGATTATATTGCCTTGTATAAATAATGTTAGCGAAGGGGGGAGAAAGTGACTGCAACAATTGTAAACACTATAAAGAACAGCTTTAAGGAATATACGGTACTATCGAAAAGCATATATATACTTTTTCTGGTAAGAGTGGTTAATTCTCTGGGAACACTGATATTTCCGTTTTTGACGCTTTTTCTGACGGAAAAGTTAATGCTAAATGAGAAGACTGCAGGAATGTATGTTACAATTGCCTCAACTGCTTTCGCTCCGGGTGCGATAATAGGTGGAAAATTATCTGATCAGATAGGCAGAAAGAAAACATACATTATTTTTCAAAGTGCTGCTGGATTATGCATGGCAATGTGTATATTTTTGAAGAATTCATTGCTCATTCCATGGATTTTGATTTTTGCTGCTTTATTTGTTGCGGGAGCACAACCGGCAAATTCAGCAATGATTGCAGATATTACTCAAAAGTCAAACAGGAAAACAGGATTTTCCATCATTTTTCTTGGCAATAATTTAGGAATTGGTTTAGGGGGAATTTTAGCAGGCTTTTTATTTCAAAATAATACATCATTATTGTTTGTAATATGCACTATAGCAATGATTATAACTAATATTTTACTAGCTTTGTTTGTTAGAGAAACTTTACCGGATATAAATACTTCCGAGAATAGCAATAACCTTAGTAGACAAGAAACTGATAGTAAGCTATCAGGCGAAGCTATTAGGAATGAGTATAGTGAAGTAGATATAACTGAAAAAAGCGATGTTAACAAAAAAGAAAGCTTTTTTAAAGTACTAATAAAAAAGCCTGTATTACTTATTTTTTGTGTTGCTTGTGTTTTGTTTTCTCTTATATACTCACAATATAATTTTAGTATCCCATTGCAGACAAAATTATTATTCGGGGAAAAAGGTGCTTGGGTGTTTGGAAGTATAATTATGATTACAAACACTTTGACTATAATTATATTAACTTTTTTTGTAACAGCTTTTAGTGCAAAGAAAAAGACATTGACAAATCTAATTTTGGCAGGAGCTTTTTTTGCTGTTGGTTTTGGAATGATAGGTATGATAAAATCAATTTTGTTGTTGATTATTTCAACAGTACTGTGGTCTATTGGTGAAATACTATATACTACAAATTCTGTTGTTTATATTGCAGACAATGCACCTTCAACCCACAGAGGAAGGTTTAATTCGTTTTATACTATTATATCCGGTTCAGGCCATGCTATTGGGCCGGCAGTTACGGGTATAGTTATTGACAGGAGTGGAATTGAGATTGTTTGGCCTGTTGTTTTCGGACTTTCCATACTTTCAATGTTTTTTATGTATGGAATAAGCTTGTTTGAGAATAGACTTAGAAGAGTCTCGAAGCATAATTAATTAGAAAAAAGATTACATCTGTGAAGTGTTTTTTGTAAAAATGAAAAGGATACTTTACATGGTATTAGAAGGGAGTTATAAATGGCAATTATTTTTAAGTTTATGATAAAAAACATTTTGGAAAAAAAACTGCGATCAATTATGATTATTTTTTCTATACTTGTTTCTTCTGCTCTTTTCTTTAGTACCATTGCAATATCGAAGAATCTTGAGGAGATGTATCTGAAACAGATTAGTAAATATTTCGGTTCAGCAGAAATAATGATTTCTCAAAATGATAATTCGCCTTCTCCGTTTTTTAGCCCGAAAGGAGCCGAAAAGTATGACGACAGCATGGAGTATATTGTTGGTGCATTGAAAGGTACTGGATTTTATAAGAATGAAAATCAATCGGTGAAATTAGATATACAAGGTGTTGACCTTGATGATATGGAAAAAATGAATCCCATAGTACTTGCCGAGAAGGAAAATACTTATCCGTTTAATGGTAAGAAAATTATAATTAGTAAAAAGACAGCAGAGAAATACGGATTAAAAGTTGGAACTACAATGGAACTAGACATCGAGGGTACATATAATAAATATTTTATTTGTGGAATAGCTGAGCCTACAGGATACTTTTTAGAGTATGGTAAAGAAGTATGTGCAGTAGTACCTAGAGATTCAATGGAAGGCATATACGGAATAAAGGGAAATGTTAATGTTCTATATCTTAAAACAAAAAATATTGCCCAAAAAGATTTTTTCTTAAGGGAATTATCTTCCGAATACAGCAGGTACCAAGTTAGAGAAACTTTGACCAATAGTGAAAGAAGCACTTTTGTAAATAGAATATCAACTTCTTTCAGATTAATGACAATAGTTGTACTATTCATAAGCATGTTTATAATATATACTTCCTTCAGGGTTATCAGCATGGAAAGAATGCCGGTGATAGGTACGTTTAGAAGCATTGGTGCCACAAAAAGTATGACCAACATGGTATTGACTTCCGAGAGTATTCTTTATGGAATCATTGGTGGGAGCTTGGGCAGTATATCAGGAATTGGTATATTAAAAGTTATGGTTTTCTTTATTACTCCTTCATGGCTTAAAGAGGCAAATCAGTATATAGACATGCAATTTAATGCAATACACATTATAGGTGGTTTTCTAGTAGGGCTAAGTATGTCTGTTATCAGCTCAATTATACCTATAATAATAGCTTCAAAATATCCCATAAAGGATGTAGTGCTGAATAAAATTGAAAAAAATGTTTCATACAAGTCCAATAGAATATGGGTAGGGCTATTATTGTGGGTAGGGGCACTTATTATACCGATTTTCATTCCTTCTTCAATTGCAATAATTGCAAATACTATTTGTGCTGTTATGGTTATAGTGGGAATAATTCTTATAATACCGAAGTTAACCAACATGACTATTGTGATGTTACAGGAGTTATATGGTGTTCTATTCGGTAACGAGGGGATATTATCTGCAAAGAATTTAAGGAATAATAAAAATATGATAAATACTATTTCTCTTTTATCTATAGGACTTTCAGCTTTTCTTATGATAAATACATTTAGTGTTAGTCTTATTGAAGCAATAGCGGATTCCTTCGGGATAATGGACTTTCAAATCCAAGTTTCAGTTGAAAATGCAGACAGGTCATTTGAAAGTACATTGAGATCAATCGATGGGGTTTTAGACACTTATGGTGCTTATGAAGCATATTCAGTCAAAATAGATGGAAAAGATGAAGAAATATCGATAATTTACGGAGCGAAGTCAGATAAGTTTATGGATTTTTTTGATCTTGACCTGGAAGGTAAAGGGGAAGAAATTGTAAAGAAACTAGATCAAGGAAGAAATATAATTATATCAAGTACACTAAAAATTATGATGGATTATGAAGTGGGGGATGTAATAACTTTAGAAACAGAAAAAGGAAAAGAAAATTATGAAATAATCGGTTTTTTTAGTACTATAGGGCAGGAAGCTTTTATATCTGAAAAGTATTTGAAGTCTGATATGAATGTTAAGTTTTTTTCACAGATATATATTAAGTCATCTAGTGATGTTGAAGGCGTTGTTGAAAGAATAAAGGATAAAAATCAAAAGCGATTTCCTGAAGTTTATACTGTTGAAGAAATGAAACAAGATACCCTAAGCTCCAATAAACAGATAATGTCAGCAATGCAGTTTTTTTCTATAATTGCACTTATAATAGGTGCTATCGGAATTGCAAATAACTTTATTGTCAGTTTTATGGAAAGAAAACAGTCCTTTGCTGTTTTTCGTTCTATTGGAATGGAGAAAAGACAAGTTTTGAAAATGATCCTTCTAGAATCAATGTCAGGGGGTATTATTGGTGGAGTTATAGGTGTAATTGGGGGAATATCATTATTGTGGATACTGCCATATATTATGATTGGTATGGGGCTTCCTATTTCCATAAATTATGAGTTTGGTATGTATTTATTGTATATATTAGCCGGAATACTTATTGCAGTTGTTTCATCTATAAGTCCGGGATTAAAAACTTCCAAGTTAAATATTATTCAGGCAATTAAATATGAGTGAGGAGTGTTAAAGTGAAACCGGTTATAGAAGTTAAAAACTTGTTTAAGACCTATAATTTAGGATCTACATGTGTTGATGTACTAAAAGATATAAATATTACTATAAATAAAGGTGAATTTATTTCGATTATGGGACCTTCGGGTTCAGGGAAAAGTACTTTGCTATATATAATAGGGGGGCTTGATAAACCTACATCAGGAAGTATTAAGATAAATGGGAATGAATTGTCGTCTATGAATGATGTTGAAGAAAGTGAAATGAGAAGAAGGGATATTGGATTTGTATTTCAGTTTTATAATCTTATACCCAATCTGAATGTTGAGGAAAATATTTTGTTGCCGATATTGCTAGATAGAAAAAAGATGAAGGACTATAAAGAGAAGCTTGAAGATATATTAGGGATAGTTAGTCTGTGGGAGAGAAGACACCACACGCCAAGGGAGCTATCCGGAGGGCAGCAGCAAAGGGTGGCAATCGCTAGAGCATTGATAAATGATCCTGAGATTATTTTAGCAGACGAACCTATCGGAAATCTTGATTCTAAAACAGGTATAGAAGTAATGGAACTATTGAGAAAGATAAATTTAGAGAGACAGCGAACTATAGTACAGGTTACACATTCAAGAGAAGCTGCAGACTATGGGAATAGAATTATAAACGTTAAGGACGGAAGGGTGAGTTGATTATGAAAAAATGGTAATTATAGGAGTTTTAGGAGCATTGATACTTTTTAGTGCCGGATGTACCCAGCAAAGTGATTCTGTGGAAGCAGTCACTGATGCAAAGGTGGAGAAAGATGTAATTCAGGCATATGGAATGGTTAAATCTAGAGAAGTTAAAAACTTAGTTATTGAATTTCCTTCAAGTATAAAAAACATAAATGTAAGTGAAGGTCAAGTTGTAAAAAAAGATGAAATTTTAATTGAGATGGATATGACCCAATATGAAAAGCTCATTACTCAAAAAGAGGAAGAAGTTAAAATAAGTGAGATGGAACTTAAGAATCTTATTGGAGAAAATGAAAGTATAAAGAAGCAAATAAATGCTAGTAAAAGTGAAATTGAAAGCATAAAAAGTACATTGGAAATCAAGAAAAAAATGTATAACAATAATACTGATACAAATATCGCTAAGCTTCAAGGGGAAATAAGTAACGCTGAAAAGCTGCTTAGTATAGCATTAGATAAGATGAATTCTACCAAAAAGCTATTTGAGTCTGGAAGTATATCTAAAGATGAGTTTATTCTTGTGCAATCTGAGTATGATAAATGTGATATTGAACTGAGAAATTTAAAATTGTCTCTGGAAGGACACAAATACACTTTAAAAGAGGAAATAGAATCATTACGATTACGAGTTAATCAAAAGTCAGCAGAGATTGATAAAATGCAACAAAGTCTGGAAGGGAATTCAATAGAAATAAAAAAAGCTCAGATTAATATGCTTAAAACAGAAATAAATGAAATGAAAGAAAAAAGTTTAAAGAGTTACATAAAAGATAATTGTATTGTTTGTGATTTTGATAGTGGTGTTATTTCAGATATAAACTGCAAAAACGGAGATATTATTAATCAGAATAATGGAGTTGCGTATATTGTAAACCTAGACAAGATATATATTGAAGGGGACGTAGAAGAAGAGTTTATAAAGGATGTAAAAGTGGGTGCAAGTGTAGCCATAATTCCTGATGTAGACAGATCAATTGAGTATACTGGTAAAGTAACTAAAATAATGGGGATGGCTACTCAAAAAAATGGGGATACGACTATAGCAATAGAAGTAGAAATTGTGGGGACTGCAGAACACTTAAGCTATGGATATAGTGTTGACTTAAAAATATCAAAAAATAAGTAATTTGATAATTCCATATTGTAGCTTAAGCTGTAAGCAAAGTAGCGTATTTAAGCTGCAATAAGCAAAAGGTAATATAGATAAAAGATCATAATTTGGCCGTAATGTGTGATGTGAATTTAAAATTGGTATTTAGTTTATATGTAGGCTACTTTAATATCCATTGATACTATATCTAATTAGGTTATTATGTTGTTTTAGAAATAATTATATGGATGAATTCTGTGAAGGGGGGATTTATGATGGAAGAATTAGAAAAAGTAACACTTGAAGAGTTGGAAGAACTAGAAGAAATAATTTGTCCGTGGAACGGAACAGTATGCTGTTAATGAATGTCATTCATTATTGGATTCAATAATTTTCTGGACATAAAAAAGAAACAATGGATAAAAAAGTAGCTCTCAATTTTTATATTGTATGTCTGGCTCGTATTTTACATTAAGAATTCTTTGTTCAATAGATGAAGGCGCATGATTTCTCAAAGAATAGAAAAATGTATGTAAAATATACCTTTACGAGAAATATGTAGTTTTAGGGGTGTATTATGAAAGAGAATATAGAACAGAATTTTCATTTCTTGCTTGATGAAGAATGTAGTGTTTTACTTCATATACCTTCACTATCCTTCTATAAATTGAATGAGAAAGTATTGTCATTACTGAGCAATTCAAAGGAAAGAAATGAGTTTTTAAATGATGTACATGCTAAATGTGTTAAAGATATATCGAATACAAGTGAGGAAGTAGAGAATAATAAGAAACTCAGAAAAGTGGTATTATTGGTAGAACAAAATTGCAATATGTCATGCAAGTATTGCTATGCCAATGAAGGTAGATATGATTCAAAACATGGACTATCTATGAAATATGAAGATTTGCTTTGTGCATTTAAGCTATTACTAAAAGAATTTCCTGAAGGAATAGAAGCAATTCAATTTTTTGGTGGAGAACCTCTTTTGAATTTTGAATTAATTGAGGCAGCTGTAGAGTTAATATCAAATCTATGTAAAGAAGAATGTGGAGTTATCCCTAAATTTGGCTTAATTACAAATGGAACTATAATAACAGAAAAGATGGTTGAATTTTTTAATGTCCATAATTTCGGTTTGACTGTTAGTTTAGATGGGCCTCCTGAAATTAATGATTTGCAAAGGGTTCTAAAAAATGGAGATGGCTCATACCATCTAATCTCCAAAAATATCGATTTGTTAAATAAAAATAGAAAATTTAATTTGTATGTTGAAATCACAATTACAAAAAAACATCTGGCACTTTATTGCACTAAAGAAGCTGTGAAAGAATTTATTGATTATTTTGCGAAAAAAGGCTTTAATGCTTTTACATTGGGTTTTGCAGTTGATTTCCCTGAAGACTATGGACTAACGATAGATGATATGAAAAAGTTCAGAGAATTTGTTAAACATATAATAGATTATAGTATTGATTCAATGTTTACGCAAAAACCTTTTGTTTTTTATGCAGCATATTTTTTAATTTCAAAATTAATAAAGAAAAAGAAAGCTGTATATCCTTGCAGAGCAGGCTTACGAAATTTCACTGTAACTGCTGAAGGAAAGATATTGCCCTGTTATATGTTTGCAGGTAATAGTTTTTTTGAAGTGGATTCAAAAATTAGTAATGAAAGTAATAGTAAGTGTAAAACAATTAATGATATAGTAGATAAATTTAAGTGTGAAAATCGTACATCTGGTATTGAAGAATGCTCATTATGTTGGCTTCGATATCTATGCTTTTCTAGGTGCCCTGGCTTTTCAAACATTCTTTATAACGATATGAAAAAAACTAATAAGTTCTATTGTGAGTATGGGAAACTTGTCACAGAACGGGTTTTAGTGAAGTTAGCATTGTATTCTTCAGATAAGGAAAAGATGCAGATATTAAACCGTAATATGAAGTCTTTTGGTAGTATCAAAGGAGAGATAATTTTTGAGTGATACAAATAGTTACTGTTCAGAAAAAACAGATAAATTTCCAATTGCAATAGAAAATATTGAATATTGGTTTTTGATGCAAAAGGATAATCAAAAAATCTACATAATAGGTAATGTTTCCAAAGACAGATATATCAAAGTTTATGAAAAGAACTTACAAATTGTTATGAGTGTTTTAAAGAGTTTTGACGGTAAGTCCTCCTTAAATCAAATAGATAATATGATTAAAACAAAATATGGAAAAAGTGTAGATGTAAATCAGATTTATCTGAAGGCTGAAAAAGCCGGATTAATTTGCGGTAGCGGTGGTAGTAATGAAAAAAGTGAAATAAAAGCATTATCTTTACCAGTTTTTTCAGTTAATATTCCTAAATTAAGTACTAATATTAAGAAAATAATTGGAGCCTTGTGGAGACTATATACTGTTATTGGTATAGTTGTTATTTTATTTGGTGCTTTTGTTTTAATAAAGAATGGCTCGAATAACATATTAACAATGGATCGTACTATTTTACTAGACAATTCATATCTTAAGGGATTTGCTGCTACTTTATTAATGATGGTGCCAAGTTTATTAATGCATGAGATTTCTCATTTCGCTGCTGCCATAAGTTCGTCACTTGACCCTTCTAAAGTATCTCTAAATTTATATTTAGGTATTATGCCCATTTGGTATGTAAAAAT
>JAAYPF010000067.1 GCA_012519925.1 Clostridiaceae bacterium | reverse complement strand
TTGATAGCTTGAGTTTTCATTGTATAGTCAAGGAACAATACTCTAAGCTTACCATCGGATTCCTTATTTATTTCTAGGTTTGTAGCTGCATTTGTAACTATGCTTCCTGCTTCATAACCTACATATTCAAGTTTTGTTGAATCATATGTAATTGTCATATCTCCTGTACTGATTCCTACTGAAGGTACTTTAACCAAGTTTACAGGTACTGCTATTGTTTCTCCTGATTTTCCTTCAACTGAATCAATATGTGCTGTAAATTCTGTAGCTATAATTGTCTTTGTTGGTGTTGGTACTACAGGTGTATTTACAGGTGTGCTTACAGGTGTTGTTATCACTCCACCACCATTTAGAGTAATTACACCTTCAGCAAATTTTACTGGTAGACCATTAAGTTCATTATCTCCAAAAGTTGCTTTAGCGATAGTTACTTTTGTTGAAACATCTGATGTTGTATTAACTTTAAACTTAAGGCTTGCAAATACTCCGTCTGCTTTGATAGCTTGAGTTTTCATTGTATAGTCAAGGAACAATACTCTAAGCTTACCATCGGATTCCTTATTTATTTCTAAGTTTGTAGCTGCATTTGTAACTATGCTTCCTGCTTCATAACCTACATATTCAAGTTTTGTTGAATCATATGTAATTGTCATATCTCCTGTACTGATTCCTACTGTAGGTACTTTAGCCAAGTTTACAGGTACTGTTATTGTTTCTCCTGATTTTCCTGCAACTGAATCAATATATGCAGTAAATTCTGTTGGTACACTTGTTGGTACTGCTGTAGCTGTAATTACTGGTGTTTGTGTAGGACTTGGTGTTGTCACTACATTTCCTCCGTTAAGAGATATTGCACCATTATTTACAGTAGCAGCTAAACCGCTCATATTGTTGTCTCCAAATGTTGATTTAGAAACACTTATAGTTGTTGAAGAAGTAGCCGAACTTATAACTTCAAACTTAAGGCTTGCAAAAACCCCATCAGATTTTATAGCTTGAGTTTTCATTGTGTAGTCAAGGAACAATACTTTTAATGTACCGTCTGACGGTTGGTTTATTTCAAAGTTTGTAGCTGCATTTGTAATTATGCTTCCTGCTTCATAACTTACATATTTAAGCTTGGTTGCATCATATTCTATTGTCATATTTGCAGTACTGATACCTACTGAAGGTACGTTAACAAGGTTTATAGGTACTGTTATCGTATCTCCTGACTTCCCTGCAACAGAATCAAAATTAACTGTAAATCCTGTTGATGCACTTGTAGGTGCAAAGGAAGTTATCCCGGCATTTTCCATCTGAGCGATGGCGTTGTCATAACCATACTTAGCCCATCCTAATACGCCTGCTGGTATTGATTTTGAATAGCCTCCATTACTTGCATTAGCATTAGAAGCTTGATCTTCGTAACTAAATGCTACTGTTTCGTAATCCTGTGCTGCAAATGCTGTTCCAAGGTTTATTACAGTTGAAAACATTGTAACAAGCATAGCAATAGCTACAATCATACTGATAACCTTTTTCATTTAACCATTCCTCCCAAAAATTTTATTTTTATATGATCTAATTAAAGATCTTAAGGTGCCTTAATATTACAGGTACCCATTATACAAGTTAGTTATTGCCCACAATTAAAATGTGTAAATAGATTTTTATGATACCAGAGAGTACTTACAGATAGAAATATTAGAAAACAGATTTGAAGTAGTTAGAAAATATATATGTACGAATAAAAACGAATGCTATAACGAAAAATAGATATACTACAAAATATTTCTCTAGTACAATTCACTTTGAACAATTTAATATTTTAAGAAAATAAAACGGATTAGATTTTCTCTATCCTCACAAATTCCTCCTTCATATAAATCCTCTATGTACTTTATTTGTTTATTATAATGCGTTCATTTTTGCTGTATTAAGGTTATTTAGAGAAATAAGCTAATAAATAGAGATTAACCCCTTATATGATATAAGATTGGATTTGAACGAACAAGGTTTTGAATTATCATGACATCTCTACTCCCCTAATACTTCTTGTTTTTTTATTTTGTGTAATGTTAAATTCATAATTTTATTATATCTTAAAACTTTTTATCTTTCAACAATTAGTTTAGTAAAGTATTTAATCCTTTTCGTTCATAAAAGCTAATCCTCTTCTCCATACCTAGTTATTCTATAATAGTAATACGAAAAAAAAAGAAATTTTGGGGGGTCGAAATTTAACAAATAAATAAAAAGCTTAAGTTTTAGAATAAAGATTTCTCGACCTCTAAGAAAAACTTTTAACTTCAAAATTCAGATTAGACAATAGCGAAATAATAAAGAAGGTTTTTGAATGCTCCTAGCACCTTTTTTTAAAGTTACTATTTCACTGCCCGCAAACTCTTCTATTTGATTGATAATAGGCTTTTTATATGCTCTCTGGCATTATCTAAATCTATAGCAACATAATCTACAAAACTAAAATCCTGTTTATTTGTATACTCCGAGGGCACAGCAATTGTATAACAGCCTGCGTTTTTGCCTGCTCGTGCACCATTACTTGAATCCTCAATAACTATACAATCTTCAGGTTTTAAACATAGCCTATTTATTACCTTCAAATAAATCTCAGGGTTCGGTTTACCCTTTACTATCTCATCTGATGACTGTGTAACATCAAAATACTGTCTAATATTTAACTTAGTTAAAGTAATTTCCAAAAATTTAAGTGGCGAACCTGTAGCTATAGCCATTTTCATTTTACCTTTAAACTCATCCAAAATATTAAAAAGCCCAGGCATCGGTCTAACCTCTTCTAAAAGCATCTTTTCTACTAAACTATACCTAGTTTTTAATAATTCCTCAATGGGTTCATCTATTACTAAATCCTTACAAAATATTGTATATGATTCCACAGGTTTTCTACCCATCATTTTACCTAAAGTTTCTTCACTAACTGATTTGCCGAACCTTTTTGCCATTTGTCTGTCCGTTTCATGATATATAGCCTCGGTATCAATCATTAGCCCATCCATATCAAAAATAATTGCCTTCATATATCTTCCTCTCGTTTCCATTAATATTATTAATTTTTTATTTATCCTTTAAATAGTTATCCATTATCTTTTGTGCAATAGGTGCTGCAATTGTTCCCCCAGAAGAACCACTGTATTCAAGCACAACAACAACTGCTATCTGTGGATTTTCAACGGGAGCAAACCCTATAAACCATGCATGTGCTTTGTCCTTTTTCTGAGCTGTGAGTTCGTTTTCTGCCGTTCCTGTCTTTCCGGCAACTTTAATTCCCTTTATTGCTGCCTTTTTTCCCGTTCCACTATCCACTACTTCTTGCATCATATTCTTTAACTTTGCTGCAATATCAGGTTCCATAATCTGTTTGAATTCTTCCCTCTTGAAACTTTTTATTTCCTTACCTGTAGGTGAAGTTATGTTGCTGACTAAATACGGCTTCATAATAACACCATTGTTTGCTATTCCTGATGTAATCATTGCTAAATGAAGAGGTGATACAAGTATTTTTCCCTGGCCTATTGCAACAGCTGCCATATCATTAGGCTCCATTTTTTCATATTGAAACAAGCTTTTGCTCACAGGAATGTCAAAAGTTATATCTGTTCCAAAACCAACTCTCCTGAATATATCTTCTAGTTTTTCCTGTCCAAGTGTTACACCTAGCTGTGCGAATATAACATTACTCGAAACTGCTAGGGCTTTTTTTAAGTCTATTTCTCCATATGCTTTTCGTCCAGAATTGCTTATTTCTTTACCATCTATCGTTATAACACCTTTATCATTAAATCTCTCTTCATCTAAACCATTTTCAATAATTGCAGCCGCTGTAACAACTTTAAAGGTAGAACCAGGAGTATATAACCCCTGTGTTGCACGGGCAAGAAAAGGAGCTTCTTGTGATTCCACCATAGCTTTCCACCCCTTAGCTAGCACTTCCTCATTTGTATCAAAATCAGGTTTGCTTACTAAAGCAAGTATTTCACCTGTTTTTGGATTCATTGCAACAACTGCACCATTTCTATTTCCTAATAACTCATGACCTAACTTTTGCAATTCATGATCTATAGTAAGGGAAAGGTTATTGCCCAACTTTTTGTCCTGATTTGAACTTTTAAACAACCCAAACACTTTGGTGTATTCATCAAGTCCGAGTAGATAGTTGTTGTAAGATTCTTCCAACAAAGATCTCCCATACACTTTTGAATTATAACCTATAACATGACTATATAAGGAACTATATGGGTATATTCGTTGCTGTGTATTATCTCTTTCTTCGCTAAAGGCTAGTACTATCCCTTTACGATCAATAATTTGACCCCTAGTTGTATTCTCATCGGCTTGATACTGTCTTCTATTATAGGTGTTTTGTACTATCTCCTTACTTTTGAAAACCTGTATATATGTTAGATATCCGACAAGAATAAAAAATAAAGAGCAAATAGCAATAAGCACTTCAATTATCTTTTTATTCTCCTTCATCTATTTCTCCTCCCACATCAGCATAATCCTCTCTTGATATTGCCTGCAAAATACCGAGTATAATAAAACTACTTACAAGTGAAGATCCACCATAACTTATGTAAGGTAACGTTATTCCTGTCAATGGTATTAATTTAATTACCCCTCCAATAATTATAAATGTTTGCAAACCCAACATTGTTGTTATACCAAGACCTAGCACCTTGTTAAACCTCTTTTTAACTCTTAAAACAATTTTTAACCCTCTGTATGTAAGCAGCATATAAAGCAGAATAACTGCCACACCAGTTAATATGCCCATCTCCTCACAAATTGCAGAAAAGATAAAATCGGTATTAACTGCAGGAACCATATCGGGTCTTCCAAGCCCAAGACCTGTTCCAAAATAACCACCAGAGCTTATTGCAAACAGTGACTGGGTAATTTGATAGCCCTTTCCTGCAATATCTGCCCAGGGATTTATCCATGTATCAATTCTTACTTTAATATGGTAGACAAAAAAATAACCAAAGAGTACGATGGGTATTGTCATCACTATATTACATATAAAAAACAGAGTATTCTTCCCATATACATAAAGAACTATGATATATATAGATGAGATCAAGAGTATTGAACCCCACTCTTTCTGGAGCATTAAAAAAAATACATTTAGAAATGTAAACAAAACCAAAACAAGCTTATTTAGTTTCTCTTTTTTTGTTTCACTAAATCCCATACCTTCAAAAAATAATTGATTAGGTTTCTTAAAATAGCAGGCCAAAAACAAAATATAAATTATTTTTGAAATCTCCAGAGGTTGAAAACTTTGTCCACCGATCACTATCCAATTTGTAGCCCCATTTATATTTCTGCCTAGTAATAATGTAATCAAATACAAGAAAACTGACAACCCGACATAATAAATAGCAATTCTGTCCCATATTTTTATCAATCGAAATATTTGACAAGTAGTAACAAACATCACTAAACCTATGAATGACCAAACTGTCTGTTTAATACCTGCATCGTTATCTAGTCTATATATCATTATTACACCAAGGCTTAGTAACATTGATACAATAAGAAATAAGTATTCGTCTCCAAGTCTGTTCTTAATAATGATAAGATAAGTTGTACACACCAGCAAAATAATACCTAAGCCTACAGCAAAGGTTTCAAATTTGTAAGACTTTAAATTGTAAAATATAAATAAATATGCCAACAAATTTAACAGTATAATATAATTTATTGGCTTACGGTATGTTAATATACCAAACACTAAACCACCTCTCTTTTAGAACAAATCATTAGAACTGCCTCTTTCAAAAATTAAGCTTTAGACAATATATCTACAAAGAGAAATTCTACTTGTCCCAATCTAATTTTATCACCATTATTTAATCTCCATTCAAATCCAATTTTTAAAGGATTATCGTTAACAAAAGTTCCGTTTTTACTGCCGGTATCTTTAATATAATAAATACCTTCCTTTTTAACTATTTGAGCATGTTGACTAGATATAAAAGGATCCTTAATGATAATATCACTTTTAGCATCTCTGCCAATACTGCATTCTTTTGTAAGTAAATATGTTTCTTCTATTCTAAAATTCAACATTTCTCTTTGATTTATAAGTTTTAAGTAGGGATGTTTCCCATTACTATTAGATATATAATAATTTATAGACTTTATATCCATGTAAATAAGCCTTATTATACTAAAAATAAAACAATATATAACCAATACAAAAACAAAATTCATTAAAAGGGTGATTATTCCCACTACCCATCACTTCCTCCGCTACTATGATATATGTATTACTTAGTTTAATTCTATAACCACCTTAAATTATATCCTCAAAATATTAAAATAACAAACAGATTAACCAAGAAAATTCCCTTCGCCCACAACTTTTCTTGTCCGCTATGAGACCCTATAGTTCGCTTCGCCGGAAGCTTCGCATCCTAAGAAAGCATATATGAGCTGTGTAGCATAGCGAAACGACCAGCCTGAGCATCCCTCCTTAAATAGAGAAAGGAGAATCCCTCTTTCCAACCCCGAGTATAGAGATTTACAAAAATAGGATTTGTATAAATTCCTATACTCTAAAAAAATTTGATTTACATTTTAGTGCAGTAAAATAGCGTTCTTCTAACAATTATTAACTGCGTAAAAATTTATTTCATGAATTTTGTGGAAAATAATCGAATAGTAAAGTATAATAATAAATGTGCATAACTGTATTAAGGGTGATAAAATGATTGTGACATCCTCATTTAGAGCGTCTATGAGCAGGTTAATAAAGGATATACGCTTTAATTACTTTAGCAGCAAAATAAGAGTAATTGAATTTGTTGTATGTATTTTACTCATACTTTTTCTGTCAGTAATACTCTTCTTTCATGTGGTTTCTAATGATACTCGAGCATTTGTTTCACAAATTCAGGTATTAATAACATTTTATTTAGTTTTTCGTTTTAACTTTTTTGGTTTGATGTTCTCTACAATGTTAAGTTCCTTTGATTTAGTAACAATGCTATCTTTATACAACCAAAGTAAAGATGTAGACTATTTAATAGGTTTTACATTGAAAATACTCACTATAACCGTTGGTGCTGTTGTTGCCACACTTGCATATAACCAAGAAATACAAAAGGAAAAACTCCAAAAACTTGCAATAACTGATGAATTGACTGATGTTTATAACCAAAGACAATTTAGAATTCTGCTTGAAAGGGAAATAGAAATTGCAACAACCAATAACACTTCTCTCGGTTTAATAATGATGGATATAGATAATTTTAACATGTACAACGATTTATATGGTCATGAATGCGGTGATAAAATACTTAAAGCAACCGCCACTATCTTAAAGTCAATAGTAAAACAAAATGGTTATGTATGCAGATACGGAGGAGATGAGTTTGCAATCATTTTTCCGAATACTGATATTGAGACTTTAGAAATGTTTGCACACAATATAATTCACAAATTTGAAAAGGTAAGAAGCGATTATTTTTCTGAGAAACTTTCCGAAAGGGTTACATTATCTATAGGACTTTCTGAATACCCTAACAGAGCTTGCAGTAAAAGTGAATTAATTTCACAATCGGATATGGCTTTGTACCATGCAAAAAATCTCGGTAGAGGTAGAGTACATCTGTATCAGGATATAATCTCAAAAATCCGTAAAAATCTTAGTTCGGACGATCAACAATTAATTGGAGCCATTAAAGGATTGCTCAGCACTATATCTGCAAAAGATAAATATACGCATGCTCATAGTGAACGCGTCTCCTCTTATGCTGTTATGATAGGTAAAGCTATGAATTTAAGTATTAACGAAATAACTGTTCTCGAATATGCAGGGCTCTTACACGATATTGGTAAAATTGAGATACCCAAAACACTGCTAAACAAAAATGAAAGCTTAACAGAAGATGAGCTGCTTATAATACGTCAACATCCGGTTTATAGTGAAAATATTCTTGAACCACTTGAAGATATTGATAACCTACTAGACTATGTAAGGCATCACCACGAAAAATTCGACGGTTCAGGATATCCTGATGGTCTTTCCGGTGATGAAATAAGTTTAGGTGCAAGAATACTATGTATTGCCGATTCCTTCGATGCCATGATTTCCGAACGTCCTTACTGTAAAAGAAAAAACACCGAGGAAGCTATAATGGAATTGCGTCAATATTCAGGTACCCAATTCGATCCTGCAATTGTAGATATATTCTCTGAGCTAATGATCCCAAAATATAAAGTTGTTTAATCTATTTAAATTTTATTAGATTAGTACTCTTGCTCAATCAATTTATCTAAGTGCTGTAAGTATACGTCAACCTCTTCTCTCAAATTAGGATTAATTCTAACAGAAGTCTTTAGTTCTTCTTCAGCCAAATCGTATTTCCCATCGTAAAGGTAAATGATACCAAAAAGATAGTGTCCCCTAGAAGGATCAATTTCTTTTAAGTATGTAGCCCTTTGTGTAGCTTCATCATATTTTCCTTGTAAATATTCCAGCATTGCTACCCTGAATAATACGTTTATTTGTAAATCCCTATCTAGTATTTTCATATCAATAATTTCTTCGCCCTTTTTTTCAGCTTCAAATAGTTTATTTTCTTGAATTAAGTTACCTAGTTGATAATACTTCGCATTTCCACTCAAATTAAAACCGTAATATAAACTAGCAGCTAAAAGTAAGATAGTTACCACAATAAATACAGTTCTTCCTAAAAATTTATTTGGAGCTTTTCTAATCTTTAATACTCCTGATATGAAAAAACCACCTACAAGCCCTCCTATATGTCCAAAGTTATCTATTCCAGGTTTTACAAAGCCATAAACAAGATTAACAATAACCATAACTAAAATATTGTTTCCAAAATATTTTTTAAAAGCAATTGGATTTTCAACACGAAAATATAGTAATGCTCCCATCAAGCCAAATATAGCCCCTGATGCACCTACCGCCGAATGAGGCGAAAACATAAAACTTGCAATATTCCCTATTATCCCTGCCACAAAATAAATAAAGGCAAACTTTATGTGTCCATACATCCCTTCAATTATTTTTCCAAACACAAATAGCGACAAACAATTCATTGCTAAGTGCTGAAAATCAGCATGCAGAAATATAGGTGTTAAAAACCGCCAATACTCCCCACTTAAAATCAAATAATTTTCTTTTGCACCAAGAGGAGTAAATAAGCTTTGGACATTAATCCCCTTACTCAAGGCATATATATTCATTGCTAGCCAGATAAGCACATTGACTATAATCAAACCAAAAGTAATAAAAGGTACTTTTGACATAAGTCGGGCTGGCGAATAGTTAACCTCATTTCCATTTCCCAAAGTAGGATTCACGTAGTTATCTGTGTCTAAAGAAACCCCATCACTACAACTACCTAGATGTAAAGCTGAATTTAATACAGCTTCTATGCCATGAGCATCAATAGGAAGGTCATATAGCTTGTTAATTTCTTTATTTGTCAAGTCCACGGTAACACAGGGCAAATATTTTCTAATATATACATCCTCCATTTGTCCAGCTTTTATCAATTGTAATTTTATTTCATCTGGTACTGAATTAAAAATAAAAATCTGAAAAGCTATAACAGTAGAACCACCCATTTGCGTCAAATTCTTACTAGCAATTTCGAGTTTATTTTTTATCTGATCCCCACTTACAAAATCAGCATCTATCAACTCAACAATTATTAATTTACCTTCCACCGCTTTCTGTACAATTCTAAAGGCTTCATTTTGTATACGCTGCCCATCATTATCTATAACAGGTGTAAATCCTTGTTTTTGTATAAGTAAAGCATCTACTTTATTCATATAGTTAGTTTTCATTTAACAACACCCCTTATTGACCGAACTTGCTTTTTATGTATTCTCACCATTATATCAGAGTTATCATTACCTTTGCACATAAATTAATTCTGAGGTTCCGTAAAAATATTTGAGTAGAAATATAGATGATGATCAAAAAGGAAGAATGAGGTTCAGAATGCACAAAAAAGCAACATATTTGGGTAAAAAACAAAAAAGACATCCTAATGTTTGGTATATTTTGTTAACAGTAAAGCTACTACTAAACAAATTTAAAGGAGGATTTTCATGTTCTATTCTACCACAAATGTGTAAGCAACAAAACGGTAAGCGGTTACTTTTTCAAAAATATTGGTGTAAAAAAATCGTGTTGAATCCAAGTTCATAACTTAGTCATTTATCACATGTTAAAATCTAGGAGCATTCATCCAAAGAAAAGAGCTACAAAGACATAAATAAAAACTACGTGACATCGAGTCCCTTCGTTTTTGCCTCTTTCACTTCGCTCGAAAGAAGCATAAAACAAAGCCTTATGGTGTAAACCATAAGGCTTTGATATAAATCTGGCAGCGACCTACTTTCCCGGGACGTCTCCATCCAAGTATCATCAG
>JAAYPF010000066.1 GCA_012519925.1 Clostridiaceae bacterium | reverse complement strand
TGTGACTTCAGGTGTAGGAGTTACAACAGGGGTAGCTGTTGGTGTAACTTCTGGTGTAGGATCTACATCAGCTGCACTTATATTAAGCTCCTTTGGTTGTAATACTTTGTATCCTGTTGATATTCTGTTTCCATACCAATCCATAAGTATTGTACCGCATATACCGTTAGGTAATGATGTTGTGTCTTCAAAGAGAAGTGATGTTGTACCTTCAGCTAAAACCTTGAAAGTTATAACAGCTATTGAGCCTGTTTTTTCAGGGGTTTCAGAAGCTCTAAAATCTTCAAAATTGGTATATGCTCTTCCGAAATTGAGTGTTCCATTAATCACATTATTTGAGGCAGCAGCTATAAATCCATAATCACTATTTGAAAGTAATGTTCCTTGTGAAGGGATGCTGCTGTTGGTATAAGGTACCTTTCTTGATGTTATGGGCTGTAACATATCAGGATTATATTTGAGATTTACCTGATAAGCAGCTAAATTCTCAATATTATTAACCATAACAGTTGCGGTAATTGTATCATTAACCTTAGCTTCTGTTTTGTCAAATTCGATTGTAATATAGCCATCACCTGTAATTACAGGAGTAACTGTACTTGTCGGTGTTGGAGTAGATGTTGGTGTTGGCTCCTGAGTAGTAGTTGGCTCTGGTGTAAGTGTTGGTGTTGGCTCCTGAGTAGTTGTTGGTTCTGGTGTAGTGGTAACATCAATAATAGCGGAATTATATAGACTATATCCTGATATTTTGTTACCGTCATAATCAAACAACAATGTACCAGATATTCCATTTGGCATTTTAGGAGTGTTTGTAAACTCTATTGAAGTGGATTTATTACTTATAACCTTAAAGAATAAAACTGCGATATCTCCACTGCTTTCAATTTCTACAGACGATTTATATTCTTCAAGATTAGTATAAAATTTGCTAAAATTCACTATTCCTTTATCAAATTGATGTGAAATAAGAGTAACCAATCCATAATCATCATCAGAAAGCAGTTTTCCTGCATCAGGAAAAGTTTGTTCTGTGTATTCTTTTCCTTCTGAATCGACAAGTTGAATTACCTCAGGATCATATTGCAAATTAAGCTGATATCCTGCCAAATTGTCTATATCTTTTACATTTATTTCTGCCTTTATTATATCTCCTATATTTGCTGTTGACTTATCAAGGTCAATACTTATAGAACTTTCAGCATTGTAGCCTTCGTTTATAGCTTTTGGTTGAATTACTTCATAACCACTTGTAATTCTGTCACCTGACCAATCAAACAGCATTGTACCAGTAATTGCATTTGGCATTGTTCCTGTATTGTCAAGTTTTATTTCAGTAGAAGCTTTTTTGATTACTTTAAAGCTAATTTGTGACAATACACCCGAACCTTCACTTTCACTTGCTTTGTAATCTTCAAGATTTGTATAGGTTCTTGCAAAATTCAACACACCTGCTTTAGGATCATGACTAGCAATAGGCATTACTCCAAAATTAGCATTATTAATCAAATCTCCTGTTTCAGGGATTGTGTTTGACTCATAAAGCTCTCCTGTTGAAGCAACTATAGGTTTTAGAATATTAGGATCGTACTTAATGTTTACCTGGAAGCCTGCTAGATTATCAATTTCATCTGCTCTAAGGGTTGCGGTTAAGATATCGCCTACTGACACATTATATTTATCCAAATCTAGAGAAATAGCACTTTTTTCCTCAACATTCGGATCTTTAATCTTTATTGTAGGAGCTTGAGTTACTGTATAACCACTTAAAATTTTGTCTCCATTCCAGTCAAACAAAAGTGTACCAGACACTCCGTTTGGCATTGAAGAAGAATTTTCAAACAAAATAGAAGTTGATTTTGCCTTAAGAACCTTAAAGTTAATTATTGCTAAAGTGCCTTTTGTATCAGCAATTCCTGCTTCTTTATATGTTTTAAGATCGGTATAAGATTTACCAAAATTCAATATTCCTGCAGATAAGTTGTGAGATGCTATGGAAAACGGAATATATTCACTATTTCCTAGTATATCCCCTGATAAAGGCATAGTAGTATTTGTATACTCTACTCCATCTTCAGTGACAGGTTTAAGAACTGAAGGGTCATAGGATAGATTAAATTGATATCCTGCAAAATCAGCAATATCGTCAATATTTATTTTTGCAGTAATAATATCTCCAACTTGAGCGTCTGTCTTGTCTATTTCCATACTTACATTACCGTTTATAATTTGAGAACCTTCTGCATTAAGGATACCTGCTTGATAAACTTTATAATCGGAAATTCTACAAGCGTTCCAATCAAATAATAATGTTCCAGTAGTAGCGGTAGGCATTATATTTGAATCCTCAAAGGAGACTGTTGTTGCTTTACTATCAAGAACTTTAAATTCAACAGTTCCAAGCGTACCAGTTGTCTCATCATTATTACTATTCTTATATTCTTCGAGATTCAGATAGCTTCCAGAGAAATTTAAAATTCCGTTTTCTACATTATGTACAGCTTGGTAAAATGGAGAATAATCTTCATTTTCAAACATATCGCCACCGTACAAGGATGTACTGTTGTTGTATGCTTTTCCAGTAGCTGTAACAGGTTGTAATACTTCGGGATCATATTTGAGATTAACCTGATATCCTGCAAGTTGATTAATATTATTTACCTTTAAAGAAACTTTTACGGTTTCACCTACTTTAACAGAAACCTTGTCATATGCTATAGATATATTACTTTCTATTATAGGATTTTGGTTGTCAGAGTTTATTATCCCAGCCTGAGCAACTGTATACCCTGAAGTAATCCTGTTACCATTCCAGTCAAAAACGTTCGTTCCAGTAACAGCATTAGGCATTTTATTAGTGTCCTCAAAAACAATGGAAGTAGGTTTTTCAGAAAGCACCTTAAAAGATAAAACAGCTACCGAACCACTAGTTTCAGGCATATTGGTTGCTCTATATTCTTCGAGGTTTGTATATACCTTGCCAAAACTCAGTATTCCGGCGGTAGTATTGTTCGATGCTTGAGGTAGTACGCCAAAATCACTGTTAGTAAGCAAAGTACCACTTTCAGGATTTGTAAAATTTGTATAAGGATTGCCGGATTTGTTAATTGGTTGTAATACTTCAGGGTCGTATTTCAAATTCACCTGATATCCTGCAATACTACTGAAGTTATTAAGATTTATTGTAGCAGTAATAACTTCTCCAACTTTTGCTTTTGTTTTGTCAAGCTGAAGCCCTATAGTTGAGTCACCAGCTGCAAAAACCATGCTTGAAAACAAACTGCTGCTTATTAGTAATGCGATTGCTAAAAGAATAGATAATGATTTTTTTCCCCTCATTTATTATACATCCCCTTTCAAAGGATTAAATTAATAACTATTTTTTAATACATAAAAAATAAATATCATGTTGTTTGGATTTAGACATAAATGAGTACATTGAGATAATATGGACTTGTTGCGTTGGTATGTTGGATTGATGAGAATAAAGATTATTAAATTCTTATTATAAACATCAACTACGATATTACAATTTAATTTTCTGTAATATCATAGGTTTAGCGAATTTTGAAATAATCTAATTTTTAGTATTTCAAATATTTTGAAGTCACTTTCTTGAAACAAAAAGGTACCCCTTTAGTCTAGCCTCCTTTTTATATATTACCTTATTAAAATCTCAAAAGAGTAACTATCAACCAATTTAAAACTATTCACACTATTATATTTATTCGAAAAGAGAAACTAATTTTTTTGTGTCAACCAATAATTAATTAATTCTTCATAGAAAATTCATATTAAATATAAAAAAACAGATGTGGAAAATGATTGAGCAGTAAAGTTATTATGTAAAATGCAGCCTGTTTGGTACGAATTAAGAGTATGAAGATATTGTATGTAAGTACATTGATAAATAGGATTGAACATTATAAATATGATGGTACTGTTTATTTATTTAATTACCTTATTATAATAAAATTATATAATAGTTTGGGTTATCTTTCAAGAATTATATATACTTTAATTCTCTTAATATTTTAACCCCTATAAGATAAAATGTTTATTATGTATACCATATTATTTTTGGACCAATTTATTATTCTTAATACTTTTCCAATTTAGTCTGGACCTTTCGAATCAATTCTCCAAAAGTTATGTGGATTATACCTTCTGAAAACTCTGATTTTTTTGAACAAACAGCCATCTTATAGGAAGCATCTATCTTATAATGTTTAAAATGCCACTGTCCACAATTATTCGAAGCTTTAAACTCAATATTACTTCCTTTTAAAGAAAATGAAAATGAGTTAAGAGGTATTGATAATCCTCTTCCATCAGCTTTTATATAGCTTTCTTTCAAAGTCCAAAAATCAAAAAAAGCTTCTTTTCTTTCTTTGTTTTCCAAAGTCAACAGATAATCATGTTCGGCTTCAGAAAAAAACCTTTTTGACAAATCTAAATCAACATCATGTATTTTTTCAACGTCAATTCCAATTGGCAAATTGTCAATTGCACATACTACCCAATCGCCTGAATGAGATATATTAAAATGGAAATCCTTAGTTCCTACTAAAAATGGCTTTCCGTAATCGTTTTTGTAAAAATGTATGCTTTTATTTTGTATTTTACGCAATGATACAATTAAAAATCTTAATAATAGTTTTGAAGTAAGACCTCTTAATGCATCTTCATACCTTTTAAACCTTTTTATCCTTTCTTGTTCATCAAAGGATAAGTAAGAAAGCAACTCTTCAAAAACATGCTTTGAAATATGTTCTATTTTTACCGCATATATTTTCAAACTAATATTCCTCTCAAGGTCAAATATTTCAAACTTAATTTACATCATTATAATTAGATTTATTATAGGTACATTCAGTGATATAAGCCCTTTTGAGGGTCTTATATAAGCATGCGGTTAATATTTTATAATACCTTTAAATAAATGTCAATAATATTTATTTGCTAACTTTTGCGGTGAGAATAAGATATCATTTTTTGATTGAAAGGCGGTACAGAAAATGATAGAATTTAGGTGACATTTCGAAATCTTACATGGAGACTAATTTTATATGTTTTTTTGGGAGGATTAAATTGAGAAGATTATTAACAATATTAATTGTTTTCGCCGTCACGCAACTTGTTTAAAGGGCAGAGAGAAAGGAAATGCTATAATTGGAGATTTAGATGGCAACAAACTTGTTGATTTTTTTTGATTAATGATTTTAAGAAAGTATTTACTTAAGACATATTGATAGATTTCCTCTATTTGAAGACATCAAATCAAACTATTAGCAGAACGGGCTAAGTATTTTAGTGTTTATTAAGGTTTTGAAATTTCAATAATACAAAGGATGGAATATATGAATTTCTTTAAAGTATTACTAATTATAAATATTATTTTGTTGATACTGATTGTACCTGGACTTTTCTTTCTTAATAAGCATCTTTCAGAAAAGAATAATCCTCTAGGACCAAATACAACAAATTTACCCACTACTACCGATAAAGGTGCGACTGATTTAAATGATGAAGATATAGCAGATAGTACTCCAACAGAAGAACCAATTATTATTCCAACTGAGCTACTGCCCTCTTCCAACAAATTTAAGTGGGAAGTTCTTAAGGATGGTAATCCTACAGAAGTGATAAATCAAGTGATGTTTCCAGAACCTGAAGAATATAACAGCATAAATGGAGTTACAACTTTTAGAGGAAATAATTACAGAGACTCCGCAAGTTATGGCACTGTTGAAGTTAATGAAAAAAAGCTTGAAAAGATATGGAGTATCAAAATAGGATATATAGACGAATGGACAGGAGTTGGATGGAATGGTCAGCCTGCTATAGTTAAGTGGGATGATGAAGTTCGCTCAAAAATGAATATAATTGGTGAGAAGAAAAACAAGGATAATTTGAAAGAAGTTATTTATGGCACCCTTGACGGAAAAGTTTATTTTCTTGATCTAGAAGACGGTAAGAACACACGTAATCCAATTAACATAGGTTTTCCTATCAAAGGTAGTGTAACTGTAGACCCAAGAGGAATACCTCTTTTATATTGCGGACAGGGTATAGAAAAGAATGGAGATATAATAGGAAAAATAGGTTTTAGAATTTTCAGTCTTATTGATCAGAAGATGCTTCTCTTTATTAATGGAATTGATAGAACTGCATATAGAGGTTGGGGTGCCTTTGATTCCTCGCCTCTTATAGACGCTAAAAATGATACAATGTATGAATGTGGTGAAAACGGTATTTTGTACTCTATCAAACTTAATACAAGCTTTGATCTTAATAAAGGGGCAGTTTCTATTAATCCTGAAACGCTTAAATATAGATACTCTTCCCAGGCTGTGGTAAGACAGGGTATAGAAAACTCTATCGCCATATATAAAAATCTTTCTTACTTTGTAGATAATACCGGGTATTTGCATTGTGTTGATCTTAACACATTAACTCCTTTATGGATAAGATTTGTTACCGATGACACAGACAGCACTGTTGCTTTAGAGGATCGTGGGGATAATAAAGTTTATCTATATACTGCCTGTGAAGTAGATCACCAAAAACAAAACGGCTACAGTTATGTAAGAAAAATCAATGCTCTCAGCGGCGAACTTATCTGGGAAAATAGCTACCAGTGTACTTACAGTGAGACAAACGGTGGTGTTCTTGCCTCACCTGTTGTAGGAAAAAATGATATAGATAATCTTGTATTATTTAATATAGCTAAAACCGGGACAAAAAATGGTGGGAAATTGATAGCTTTTGATAAAGACACAGGAAAAGAAGTATGGGTTATAAATTTTAACCACTATTGCTGGAGTTCACCCGTCGACATTTATACTAAGGATGGTAAGTCTTATATTATTCAATGCGATTCGGGCGGATATATGTATCTTATTGAAGGAAAAACAGGAGAAATAATTGACAAAATAGCCTTAGGTGGAAATGTGGAAGGTTCTCCTGCTATATATGAAGATATGATTGTTGTGGGTACACGAGGTCAACAGATTTTTGGTATAAGGATAAAATAGTATTCATCACTTAGAATTTTCAAAAGTCAGCTTACATTTGTCTGCTCTGTATTTTGATACAACATACTCAACAACCTGGCCGCTCTTAGAATATATGACGTTTGAAATATTTATAAGGGGTTGACCAGATTGAACTTTTAAATATTGGGCTTCATTAGGCTCGGTATAAATGACTTCAAGCGAACTTCTTGTTTTAGCTGGTAGTAGAGGGTATTTTCCTCTTAATATATCAAAGGATTGCTTTTTGTTCTCTACATCTTCAATAATGTTTGGAAAAAGACTCAAAGGTATATAGGAAGTATTATAGGAATAAATTTCGTCCTCTAAATTTGTAACAAAAACAATTTGAGCAAAGTCCACTGTCTGATTGTGATTAATAGAAAACACATCCGAAAGTTTACTGTACTCCTTATTTGTAACTGTTTGCATCAATACAATATTTCGCTCACCAGGAGATTCATTGTCTAAAATAGAATCGGAAAAACCGGTATAAGCTTTTACATCAATTACTGATTTGGGTTTTGATACAAAGGTGCCTTTCCCCTTTTCCTTGTACAGATAGCCATTGTTGGTAAGCTCGCTTATTGCTTGTCTTACGGTAGGTCTGCTTATATCATACATTTCGCATAACTCTTGCTCTGATGGAATTTTGCTATTTGGCTTATATTCTCCACTGTCTATTTTATTTATAATTAAATTTTTTAACTGAGAATATAGTGGTATATTGCTATATTTGTTAATCATATTGAAAACCTCCCTAAGGCTATGTTGCTCTAGACGAAGAAAGAATATACGTTAGAGTTAAGAATAACAACACGTCATTACGTCTTCACTAATATTACTATAGATTTTTGAATAAATCAATAGATTCGTGATAATTTTCGTACATGTCTATGAGATATCTTGTTCCTTCGTTATTGCCTCTATTATTTTGTTCGAAAGAAGCAAAATAAAAAACTCTGAGGCACAGAGCCCTTTCGCTTTTGCTTCTTTCACTTCGTTCGAAAGAGGTGTAACAAAAAGTCTAGTAAAGCAAATTCTTCACTAGACTTTATACAGCAAATTTTTGATTAAATATTTTTTACTTTGATATAACTTATAGTTATACTTTAAGTTCAACTTTTACATCAATATCTTTATTTTCTTCCAAAATAGGTTTTACCACTTCGTCTACAAACTCTTCAACTTGCTGCGGTGATCTTCCTACGTAATTTTTGGGTTCGAGTACAGATTTAAGTTCATCTAGATTTAGGTTGAATGCAGGATCTGCTGCAATACGCTCAATAAGGTCATTCTTCTTACCTTCTACTTTTACCATTTTAGCAGCCTCCATAGAGTGAACTCTTATTCTTTCATGAAGCTCCTGCCTATCCCCGCCTCTTTTTACAGCTTCCATCATAATGTTTTCAGTTGCCATAAAGGGAAGTTCTTCAAGGATATGTTTTTCAATAACTTTAGGGTAAACAACCATGCCATCGGCAATATTTATGTATATATTCAAAATTGCGTCTACTGCAAGAAAGGCTTCCGGTACACTGATACGTTTGTTAGCAGAGTCATCAAGACTTCTTTCAAACCACTGTGTAGATGCTGTAATGGCAGGGTTTAGTGTATCCACTATAACATACCTCGCAAGGGAAGAAATTCTTTCGGACCTCATTGGATTTCTTTTATAAGCCATTGCAGATGAGCCTATCTGATTCTTTTCAAAAGGCTCTTCAACTTCTTTCATATTTTGAAGCAGACGCATATCATTACTGAACTTATATGCACTTTGTGCAATACTGCTAAGAACATTCAAAATTCTGCTGTCAAATTTTCTGCTATAGGTTTGGCCAGATACGGCAAACACCTTATCATATCCCATTTTCTGTGCTATTAAACGATCAAGTTTTTTAACCTTTTCATTATCGCCTTCAAAGAGACTTAAGAAACTTGCCTGAGTTCCGGTTGTACCTTTTGAGCCTAAAAGTCTCATATTTGATAATACGAAATCCATCTCTTCAAGGTCGAGCACAAGATCCTGTATCCATAGAGTAGCTCTCTTTCCTACAGTCACCAACTGGGCCGGTTGAAAATGAGTAAACCCTAAGGTAGGAAAATCTTTATACTTTAGTGCGAATTCCGTAAGTTTGCTTATTACGGCAATAAGCTTTTTCTTTAATATCTTAAGCCCCTCGTGCATGATAATAATATCGGTATTATCTCCTACATAGCATGAGGTCGCACCTAAGTGAATAATTCCTTTTGCACTTGGGCAAAGCTCTCCATAGGCATGTATATGAGCCATGACGTCATGTCTGAATTCTTTTTCTTTAGCTTCTGCCAATTCATAATTTATATTATCCTTTTGACTTTTTAGCTCTTCAATTTGTTCATTGGTAATATTAAGACCCAACTCTTTCTCAGCCTCAGCTAGAGCTATCCATAATCTTCTCCACGTTTTAAACTTCATATCTGGGGAGAAAATTTCTTGCATCTCACTGCTGGCATATCTTGAATTTAAGGGACTTTCATAAGTATTTTTCAAACTACTCAACCTCCATAAGCTTTTTTAAGTAACCTAAGGTGTAAAAAACCGTTAGTCAATATATAATTTCACCTTAATAAAATTAATTTTTTTGAAATACTCATTGACAAATTTTTATTCCTTAAGTTAAATATTTATCAAACTTTATTATACCTTCTTTTTGCATTCAAATCCATAAAAAAATTGCGAGAATATAAATTCTCGCCAGTTAAGTTATAAATATGAGAATGATCTAGGCCAGTCAGTAGCTAGTTTAATATGTTTAGACTAAATTATCAGTAATTTATCTAAGCAATTATAACCAGCTATTAAAGTTATTTAAAAATAACATAACTAAACCTCTGTACATTATATTATTTATTTAAGAAATTTTCAATTCTATTTAAACCTTCTTTTATATTTTCTAAAGAAGTTGCATAGGAAAGCCTTACATGAATGTCTGTACCAAAGCCTGAACCTGGTACTAATGCAACATTTGCTTTTTCAAGCAGCAGGTTTGCAAAATCATCGGAGCCGCTTATTTTAACTCCATTAATTTCTTTCCCAATTAATTTGGAGATATTCATCATAACATAGAAAGCTCCGTTTGGTTTTAAGCAGGATAAACCATTAATTGAGCTTATTCTGTCAACCATATAATCTCTTCTTTTTACAAATTCAGAAGCCATCATGTTTATAACATCATCCGGTCCTTCTAAACCTGCCTGTGCAGCTTTTTGTGCTATTGAATTAGGGTTTGATGTTGCATGACTTTGCACATTGCTCATAATGTTTGCAATCTTTTCGTTAGATGCGGTATAGCCTATTCTCCACCCTGTCATTGAATAGGATTTTGACACCCCATTAACTATGATAGTCAAATCCTTTATTTTGTCATTAAATGAGGCAATGCTTACATGTTTATAACCGTCATATATTAGCTTTTCATAGATTTCATCGGAAATAACAAATATTTCTTTGCTCACAGCAATATCGGCAATAGCTCTAAGCTCATCCTCGGAGTATATCATTCCTGTAGGATTGCTAGGACTATTTATAACTATTGCTTTAGTTTTAGGATTTATAGCTTTTTGTAGTTTTTCAATGCTTAACTTAAAACCTTCTTCTTCAGTACTATTTAGTATAACTGGAGTTCCACCAGCTATTTTCACCATCTCAGGGTAGCTCACCCAAAATGGTGCTGGAATAATAACTTCATCCCCGGGATTTAAGATAGCCTCAAAAGCATTGACTAATGAATGTTTTGCACCGTTGCTTATGACGATGTTAGATGGTTTATAGTCAAGTCCGTTGTCTTTTAAGAATTTGCTGCATATAGCCTTCTTTAATTCTAGTGTACCCGAGGCAGGTGTGTATTTTGTAAAACCGTCATTAATTGCTTTTATTGCAGCAGCTTTTATATGATCAGGAGTATCAAAATCAGGTTCACCGGCTCCAAAGCCAATTATATCGATTCCGTCTGCTTTCATTTTTTTAGCTTTTGCATCTATAGCAAGTGTTGATGATGGACTAATTGAAAGTGCTCTTTTTGAAAGTTCCATTTTAAACCCTCCACAAATATGTTTTATGTACATCATTTTAATACATTATATGATAATTTGCAAGATTATGATTTAATATATGCAAGAATATTTTTTTACATCAAAAATAATTAGTATAAATGTACTCTTTGTGAACTTCTTTCAATGTTAGTGGTAATAATAGCGAAATGCTATTTTCTTTATACTTGATAAAACTTTTCGTTTTACTTGACAAACCTATTGTTTTATGCATTCTTGATGCATTAAATCTAAGATACTATTAACCTCACTATAGGAATTAATTAAACTCCACATGTTTTGTGTTTATATGTTAAATATGCAAGTTGTAACAATCATTAATTCAAAAAGTTATCCTTTAGCTTTGTTGGAAATAGACAGAAAAAAGGCGTCTTCTGAATGTTTTTAAGACGCAACTTTTAAGAGGGTTACATTTTATATGAGTCAGTTATTTGTTTATAAAAACAACTAGTAGAACATTACTTCAATATATTTATTTTACATGTATTGCACTGCAGAATATATTTCTTGTATTTCAAGTAAATAATTTCCGTAATAAGTTTTTTAAGCTCATTATGTAAAGCGATTTTTGAGGTGGCTGTATCAAATAGTCTTGATTAACCTTAAAAAATTTTCGCCAGCGAATTTTTTAATTATTTCGTCAGAATAATTTAACTTTCCTAAATGCTCGAAAATTATGTTAATATTTTCAACTCCTCTTATATCATCGGGGGTCTTTTCTATTCCGTCAAAATCTGCTCCAAGTCCTATATGGTCAGGTCCTATAAGTGACATAATATGTTCTATATGTTTTAATACATCGTTTATTGTGGCTTTTCCTTCATTATTTAAGAATTCTGGATATAGATTTATTCCTATAACTCCACCATTCTTTGCCACTGCTGTTATTTGTTCGTCAAACAAATTCCTTGGGTGAGAACAAATTTTTCTTGCATTGGAATGAGATACTATAACTGGTTTTGAAGATGTTTCGATAACATCCCAAAATCCTCTTTCTGAGATATGTGATAAATCAATAAGCATACCTAATTGGTTCATTTCTTTTATCAAATTTCTACCAAAGGGTGTTAGTCCTCCACCGGTATCTGCATCTTTTACACCATCAGCTATCTCATTTCTATAATTCCAAGTAAGGCAAATACTTCTAACACCAAGACGATAGAAATTTCTTAGAGCTGACAAATCACCCTGTAGTGCCTCACCACCTTCAATAGAAAGCATTGCAGCGATTTTACCATGGGATAAAGCATCTAATATATCATTGTAATTACAACATAACATTATATCGTCTTTATAAAGATCTAGTTCGCTATAAAACCGGTCAATAATCTGCATTGCCCGTTTCATGGCATATGCAGGAGAATAAATAGGGTCAATAAAGGCTGCAAAAGTTTGAACAAAACTTCCTAAACCCTTAAGTCTTTGTATGTCGATATGGCAGTTATTATTGTGTAGATTTGAATTCATCTCCATTATTTTGGTGATTGTATCACAATGTGCATCAAAAATTACCATTATATATCCCCTTTCGAATAATTATAATCTATGCATGTAAAATCTAAAATATGCTAGTACCAAGTCTTCTGTAGCAAATTGCAAAAGAAAAACTATGTAGCATAAGAGCTCCTTCGTTTTTGCTCCTTTCATTTCAAGGAGCGTAATAAAAACTCTTAGGTATAGCGACCCCTTCCGTTTGTGCCTCTTTCACTTCGTTCGAAAGAAGCGTAAAAAGAAAAGCGAAGGCATTTTCATGCTCTTCGCCCTTTTCTTTTTATATAATTCTAAGCTTTTGGCAGCTCTTTTATATATCCTAATAAAAGCAATCTTAAGTAACCAAAGTCAAGGGAATCTATTTCACCATCTCCATTAATATCGGCTGCTTCTAAATCATACTCTGTAGGGAAATCTGTTATGTTTCCTAATAGGTATAGTCTAAAGAACCCAAAGTCAATGGAATCCACTTCCCCATCACCGGACACATCACCAACAACAATTTCTGAGGATGGAGTTGGAGTTGGTGTTACAGGTGTTGGAGTGGTTACAGGTGTAACTGAAGATGTTGGAGTTGGTGTGGTTACAGAAGGTGTCGTTCCGTCTGGCTCAATACCACCTACTAAAACACCGTTATCATAAACACAGATATAATCTGTTTTGGCAGGCGTACCTTTCCAGTTATCTTCTTCAAGCCTCAAATCCTGATGGCTCCAGTCATCTGAAGGATCCCAATAGTTTTGCCAAGCATATGTACCAAGTGCAAACTGGTATTTTTTATTAGAACCTGCAATAACATAACCTGGCCAGCTAATTTCAATATAGTAAATCTTTCCGTCGTACTGATGAGGACCCGTCAATTCTGCAGCATATTCAGTTTCAGCTGCTACCTGATCGTATAATTGTCTCATCTCAATTGAATTTGGTTCAAGTGAAGTCATTCCTGTAGAATCAAAATAATATCTTACAGAGATGTTTTTAGAACCCTTTCTCGCATTAGATTTAACATAAAATGTTACTTCTGTAGCTTTTGGTCCGTCACTTTGAGCAATGTCAACGCAAAATGCTTCTACCCAATATGTACCGCCACCTTGTTCGTCATCAGGATCTTCTATATTAACCATTGGTGGGAAATCCGGAGTGATTTTCATTGAAGAATCACCAAAGTATCTGTAAAGTCCTGCACAAGCTCCTACAAATGCTGCATTATAGTCTATTGTTACTTCATTATAGATATAATCTTTTGTCACATCTATATGTTCGTCTTCTACACCAGGACCACCAACTAATGCTCCATAGAGTACAAACTTGTGAGGAGATGGGTCTTCACACACTCCTAAGCCGGATGCCGCTCTGTGATGAGGGAATTTTGCAGAATTTTCACTATACCCTACTATATAGCATCGATTAATTGGGTTTTCACCCATCAAATAATCCATTTGAGATTTTGCCCATTCACTGTATATTGAAGGTTTATCACCATGGTGTTTGTCATAAACAAGTGCTAATAATTGGGTTGCTGTATTGTATCTTGCAGAACCCCATTGGTTAAGGAATGAGAATCCACCTGGTGTTATTTGAGGAGTTCTACCAGTCATCCAGTTATCAACTGTTTTGGCAATTTGGCTCCAAAAATCAATTTCCTCGTAAGGACTCTTGTTGGTAGCTGTTCTATAAGCATCTTCAAACTTTTCACTGTCTTTATCATACAAATCATTGATTTGAGCTAAAACACATGCAGTACCCGCCCAAACATCATTCCAGCAATGTGTCCAGCAAGAAGGTGCATAATAATCGTAGTATTTCCATGCTTCATCTAGATAGTGCTCATCCTCTGTCGCCATAAACAACCATGCAGCTGCCCAACAATAGTCATCTTCCCACTTATTTGAGGCATAATAGCCTTTTGGACCATCGTTATTAACTTCTTTGTTATCAAACTTTTCAGCAAATGCAAATAAAGCTTTCGCATACTTGAGGTTTTGTGCTGCATATTCAGGATCTTCATCTTTGAAATTCAGATAGTTAATTGCAAGAGATGCTGCTGCCGCAGAAACGCAATCGGTTGAAGGCATTTCTTCTGTAGCAAACCAACCTCTTCTAAACATTTCATCATTTTCAGGTGCTTGCCAATAAGCATGGTCAATATCACCATCACCAACTTGATAGCAAAAAGCAACAACCTCACCTGAATCATCTAGAAATGTACTTCTGATAAAATAGTCATTAAAGTATCTAAGAATTGTTTTGGTATGAGCATCCTGTTCTGTTGCTTCATATTGCTCTCTAAATTCATAAAAGCCCCATCCAACAGTGGAAGCGGAATATGCTTCGGGCATACCGAATTTAACATGGTCACCGGCATCGTGGAAACCACCGGAAACATCGAGAGTGCCATTTCCATCGGGATCAAGCACATCCCTGTACTTACTGATAAAACTTTCAGTCATATTAGTGTTTGTTGCATCAAGAGGGAGTTCAGCGTCATAAACGTGGCAATCACCTCTCCAATTGTAAAGATTATTTTCGTCAACATCAGTACCACACATATTTGCGTCATACATAAACAGAGAATACTGAAGAGCTTTTGCGTAGTTTATTTCTACGTCAGCTGCTTTAGTTTGTAAAGTGTTGACAGGTATGATTGCTGTTGCAGCTATAGCAGCACCTGCAATCAAAGACTTTACTCTCTTTGAAAATCCTTTTGTCTTTTCCATCCTATTCCTTCCTTTCATAAAAATTAAATAAATTGGTATGTTTCGAATACTGAAAACGTACTAAATTAATCTTTATTGAATGATACCGTTACACTTAAAATGTAAAAGGTACAAACTAATAAGATTATTACAGCATTAAATACTTTATTAACGCCAAAAACCACTAATTCAACATCTTCAAACTAAAATTAGTGTTAGATAGTATTGTTTTCAGTTTTCTAAAATTAACAAATAAATTGAAACACCCCCAAAAGCAACTTTATATTAATGAGTAAATAATACCCAATAATTACTATTTGTTTGGTATGTAATTTCTTAATCGGAGTATATATTTTATATCTACCTAAATTAATATTACTACATTTTTAGCATTCTTACAATTAATTAAATTACTAATTATCATGATGATTTTATGCATTATGTTTTTAGTAGTTTTTAGAACAATAAAAAATTAAAATTTTAAAGACCCTGAATCCGTGAATATTTTATCATAGAAGTACTCACAATTCCAGCGAAATGAGGTATAATAAGGCTATAATACCATAAGAAAAATATTCACCAACGAGGTGCAGAATGAAATTTAAAATTAGAT
>JAAYPF010000065.1 GCA_012519925.1 Clostridiaceae bacterium | reverse complement strand
TTATACATATATTCCACTTTATTTTATACAAATTTTGCAATCCAATCAACAATTTTATTTCTCTGACATGTATTTTTTACCTACTAAGACCAAAGGCTAAAATGCAAATTCCTATACTATCAAGTTAAAAGCATTATTGGCTGTTATCTCTAGTTTTTGAACATACCTTTTAGGATGTTTAAAATAGAATAAAGCTACTTTTAGGGGACTTATTTTACTGTTAATTTCGCTTTCGAACCTAGCATCTTTAATATTAATGGGATACTCCTTCATAAAATAATTAGTGCCGCTAAGTGAAGCATATTCGCTCTTTAACCCTAATTCTTCAAGATCGGCTTGCGGCGATTGTGAATTTTTAAGAACTCCATAGAAAACCGATTGATATTTGTTGCAAACTCTAAAAACACTTGGAATTAAAAAATATGATGCAGCGGACAAAATAAATATTGTAGTAACACAGGTCACAATCATTTTTTTCCACTTTTTATCCCTTCTTAATCTTAAAAATAATAAGCTAAATAGTGCAAAAACTATCCCTATAGGAATATTCTGAATCTTAGCACTGGCCAGAAAAAACACCGAAACATAGAACCCAAAAAGAGCTAAAATATGAGGTTCTTTCGTTTTTGACAAATATACAGATATCGCTACTGTAAGAAGCAAAGATGTATAAGAAAGTGCTTCTCCGTAGAGAGAATTAAAATAAGATATATAACCTAAATCAGTAAATATTAGTAACATAAGTATTATTGAAATAAAATTAATTGTAGCTATTGACCTTTTGTTATATTTAGCAATAATGTATATAGACAAAAGAAACAAAAAACAATATATTGCAGCTAAAAACCTTATATCAAATACCTCTTTGTTAAAGAGTATCGTAGAACTGATTAATTTAGCTAGAAGAACTAATATGACCTGTGATGAAAAATAACCAACACCGTTTACAAAGGGATAAGTTGTAATATACTCCCTGTTCACGAAATTAAAATATCGTTCGTTATAATCAGAAGTTATGTATCTTAGACCTGTAGTGTTCATTATTCTCTCAAAATCACCATTGTCTGCAACACCTATAATAGGTTTTATCAATAACACTCCAATTAAAAAAGCAGCCACTATTAATACAACCACTATTTCAAATTTAAACGTTTTATTCTTCATTATGTACCAACCGTTTTATATTTCTTTTTTGCTTGCGAAAAATATTTTGCAATATCTAAAATTAATGAAAATGTCTATTGCAAAATAAATGTTAAGCTTAGGCTCAAACATAATATTGCCTTAATGTCAAAGAAATATTCCGTTTATATAGTTAAGAAAATAAGGATATTTCTTCTTAATCAATAAGAACGATGGTTATCCACAGCTTCATGACATCAGAAAGCAGGATTCTATCAACCTTTAGTTGGTACTCTTTCCCATCAACCTTTAGTATTCTTTTATCTATTACCCCCGCTACTAGATCTATATCAATACTTTTAACCTCTTTGCCAAGTAACTCCTTGTACTTTTCCTTTATAGTCTTTTCTACTATTATTGAATCAAACTCTTCTTCATTAATTTGAGAAAGCTTAATATTTAGCTCAATTCCACGCAGTATAAACTTCTTGTTGTTGATGGATTCCTGATATTTTTCAAGTTTCAAATTTTTTTCTTCGATATCACTTTCAAGATATTTGATTCTTTCTATGTAAGTATCAACCCTATAGCTGACAAGGGCACTCACAGCAGAGCAGCCTAGAACAACACCACAAATGAATCCTGTAATCAGTACAATCAAATAACTAAAGCTTTTTATCTTTTTCATCAAAATATTGACTCCCCACATTTTTGAATGAGCCGGATAAAACCATAACCCATATTTGCACCTACAACAGCTATAACTACATGCACCGCCTGCTTTATTATGGATTTTATTTCTCCTTTAAATATGCCCTTTTCAATAATTTCAAAGGAAGAAAAAGTTCCTCCTAATGCAACTGCTATAGCCCAAATCTTAATTGATCCTGCTATATTATACATTGTTTTCAAAGGAGGATGACCATTTATTAGTGCACCAAGTCCTGCCATTAAACTTGCTCCAACTATCACACCAAAAGAGATCAAAAAATTGTAAATAACATTACTAATAAAGGATGACAAAAAAACACCACTTTCTTTAAAGCTCCTATATATAAAACTATGGCTTTAATTCAAGTTTTATGTTTGGAAACTACCGTAAATAGATTATTTAAGACATGTCCTTTGACCTTTAGCTTGTGAGTCAGACTTTAACCCTTACCCCTCCAATTTTTTGCTAAGTATTTTATTTTGTAAAAAATTATTGTAAAATGGATAAGGCAAAGCTAAAAAATAATTAGGATGTTTATAATGCAAAATTATATAGAAGTAGAAAATAAAAAAATTAATTATACTGTAGTAAGAAGCAGCAGAAAAACCATCGGAATATCAATATCCCTTAACTATGGCGTAAAAGTGACTGCTCCTAAGAAAGTAAGTGACAAAAAAATAGCCGAAGTAGTAAACGAAAAAGCCCTTTGGATTTTAGAAAAATTGTCCTACCTCGAAAACATCAGATCTGAAGTGCCTAAATTGGGTTTTAGTGATGGTGAAAAGCTTAAAGTACTTGGAAAAGAGTATACACTTAAAATAATAAAGACTTCTTTAGCAACTACTGTATTTGTTAGCCTTTCATCTAATTTCCTTATTGTACATCTTCCTCAAAATATCTATGTCGACGTATCCGAATTAGTTAAAAAACATATAGTTGATTGGTATAAAAGCTATGCAAAAGAGGTGGTTTCAAAAAGGATAAATTTTTATGCAAAAATAATGGGTGTAATACCTAATAATCTTATAGTAAAGGATTTAAAATCCATTTGGGGAAGCTGTACCTCTAAAAACACCATTAATATAAACTGGAAAATAATAATGGCTCCCTTAGAAATTGTTGATTACTTAGTTGTCCACGAACTAACTCATATAAAAATAAAAAATCATTCCACACATTTTTGGGAAATGGCAGAATCGATACTTCCTGATTGCAAAACTTATTCAAATTGGCTAAAACGAAACGGTCATAAACTCACTTTATAAACAATGAGCCATGACCGCCTATATCCTATAACTTCAGTACATATTTAATATTAGGTAATTTATATTTGCCATAAGATTGAATATATACTGTATATAATTCCTAGATCATATTAATCCTACCACTTTCCTTTTTTCATATGACCTTCCAACTCTGCTTTTGACCTCTGCTTTATAATCCAAGACTCATTTTTTGCTCTATTGAACAATTCTACGCATGGTGGATCGAGGTCAATTTTTATACCCTCTTCGCAAAGCTTAGCAAGCTCACCAGCAAGCTTTATTATTTCCATATGAATGTCATTTGTTCTATCGGACTTGTAAACTTTTTCTGCATCTTCATTGCTCAATTCGATAAATTTATCCTTTGGAGCATCACATTTTGGACATTTGCCCGGTGCCTCATTACCCTCATGTACAAATCCACAAACGCTGCATTTCCATAGTTTTTTCATTTTATCCTACCTCCATAGATTTATATTTTTTCTTTTCACCTTTAAGCCTAATAATAATCAAACTGCATATAGCTTATGCAGCCAGCCTAAATATGATTAATTCTTTTATTCTCAGGTTAAATACACATAACCTATACCTATAATACCACTTTTATAGCATTCAAAACATTTTTTTCAGATTTTTTTGCTTATGTAAAAACTTTTTCTCAACATATACAAACAAATAGTCACTTTAAATATAAGATATTATTCATAAATTGTTTATATAAATTTAATCATTTCATTATATAATAAATTAATGTATAATATATAAGTGCGTTAAACAAAATGTGGAATATAATAATAAAATTTCAATAAGTCAGTATCAAAAATTAACTTATTACAATAATTAATTTGCTTTGTAAGAACGATTTCAAAGTTCTTAGAACTTACTTAAATTCATTTGTCTGTTTACTTTTTGCTTACAAGCAGGCTTTGGTAAATAAAGTTAACTTACATAATGCTAACAGTTTGTATTAAAATAAATATGGAGGTAAAAATTTAATCAAGTAAGATTTATACCTCTGTGAGATAATATTATTTCACATCATAAAATTAATTAAATATCAGGAGAGGCCAAAATTAATGTTTAGTAAAATCAAAAACTTTTTTAACAAATACATAAAGCTCACAGAATCACTATTTATCACTCTTTTTATTTTATTCACACTATTAAAATGCCTTTATTTTCAATTTTCTACAATGCTAAATAAAGCACCTTATTTTTCTTTAGATAATGCAATTATGCTAATTTCTTCAATTTCAGTACTATTAGTTATAGTTTCACTAACCCTGTTTGTTTTTGACAAAAAAAGGCTTATTGCTATTTTTACACTCAACTTATTACTTACGATACTACTAGTTGCAGATACGAATTTCTTCAGATACTATTACAATTTAATAACTATACCTGTTTTCTTTCAGCTAAACCCGAGGATGATTAGTTCGGTGGATCAGAGTATTGCAAGTCTTTTTCAATTTAAAGATGTAATATATATTGTTGACCTTCCCTTTATGTTGTTTGCACTTCTAAAACTACACAAAAAAGGGATAGCAAGTATACATTTTCCTAAGCGAGTTGTAAAGTACCTTAGTATTATGTCTATAGCTCTAATCATTGTAATTAGCATCTCTTCAGCATCAAATATTACATCCTTTGCATACAACAACAATTATTCAGCTAAAAGTCTTGGTGTATTCTATTCACATTTTTATAATACTAAGCTTTTTATAGAAAAAAGTGTTTTGCAAAATGATGATTTAATTGAAGAAGAAAAAGCACTAGTTGAAGACTATTTCAAAAATAGAAACAAATATAATGAGGAGTCTGAATCTAATGAAATCAAATATAAAGGCATAGCAGAAGGCAAAAACCTTATTGTCGTTCAGATGGAAGCTCTTCAGCAATTTGTTATTGGAAAAACCATTAATGGCAAGGAAATCACCCCTAACCTTAATAAGCTTATAAGAGATAGCCTTTATTTTGACAATATATATTATCAAGTTTCTGGTGGGAATACATCTGATGCCGAGTTTTTATCAAATACTTCCCTCTATCCTTTAAGTGAAGGCTCAGTATACCATAGATTTGCGGAGAACACTTATTTTTCAATGCCTTCAATATTGAAAGACAATGGCTACGATACCTATTCTCTACATGCTTTTAATAAGACTTTCTGGAATAGGGAAGTGATGCACAAAACTTTGAAATTTGACACCTTTTACAACTCTGAAGACTATATTATGGATGATTTTGCAGGATGGAGCGGAAATGCACTAAGCGATAAATCCTTCTTTAGGCAATCCTTAAATATGATTGATACATCAAAACCTTTTTACAGCTTTCTAATAACTTTGTCGTGCCACCATCCCTTTTCCTATTTTGAGGACTTTGACTTTAATGTGGGTGAATTTGAAGGCGAATACATTGGAAACTATATAAAAGGTGCCAACTATGCTGACAGCTGTATAGGAGAATTTGTTGAGGATCTGAAGTCTAGAGGCTTATATGATAATAGTCTGCTTGTATTTTACGGAGATCATTCAGCTGTTCCAAAAATAGAACATGAGGGTCTTATGCAATTTTTAGGTATTGAATACAACGACTTTGATTGGGCTAAACTCCAGCGGGTTCCACTAATTATACACTATCCCGGTCAACAAGAGGGAGAAGTAATATCTACTACTGGTGCACAAATTGATATAATGCCTACAATTGCAAATTTTATGGAATTTGATGTTCCCTACGCTTTAGGCAAAGATCTTGTTAATACTAAAGAGAGTTATGCCGTTTTAAGAAATGGTTCTGTTATCACCGACAAGTATATATACTTTAACGATACGAGAGAACTGTACGACTTTAAGACCGGTGAACTTTTAGATGTTGATTTATTTAGTAACCAACTACAAGACTTAATTAATCAATTAAAAATATCGGACATTATAATTTCAAACGATATATTTGCAGACATAAATCCTTGATAAAAAACTTATAAGGGACGCCTTCTAATAAAGAAAGCGTCCCTTAATCCTTTGAAATGATTACAAAAAACAATTGACTAGTTGTCCTTTTAAAAATCAAGTCTACATTTTTTACATTACAAAACAATCTGAAATATCTACCTTAATTTTAGTCTATTTTGGATTAAGATAGCAATTAATACAGAAAACTTCACCGTCTCCTTCATCTGCATACATCTGTTGAAGTTCCATACCACAGCTTTTACAATGAACTTTTCTAACTATCTCAACTTCTTTATCTTCTATGTAATGACTGCATTCGGTAACATTACATTCTTCACCTTCACAATCCTCACAATTCTCTGAAGGAAATCCAAATTCACATATATAATCTACTTGGTTAGCTTCTTCATTAACAAGCTTCTTCAAATTCATACAGCTGTTACAAATGCATTCACCCATAGCAATCTCCTCAATCAGATTCTTTTAACGCACAGCATTTCTTGTATTTTTTGCCGCTTCCACAAGGACAAGGCTCATTTCTTCCTACCTTATTGCTTACTGCAATGTTTGCTCTGTTAAAATCTTTTGTTATTTGTTCTCTCTTAGCTCTTGGAATAATATTATCCCATTGCGGAAGAGAAGATAACCATATCGCTTTTGCGTCTAACATATTGTAGAATAACTTCTCAAAATCAATTTCGAGATTGATAATGGAGTCTTCACTCAATTTACTTAAATCAAATTCTTTTACTAAACTAGTATTTATTCCATCTAAGAAACCTATAAAAGTGGGATTATCCATTTCATACTTTTGGGCCAAATCCGAAAGTTTACCACTTACAACCTCTTTATAGTTTTCTAGGATATCTTCATATGCGGCCTTCTCTTTTTCAAGATAATTGTTCCAAAACTTATTATACTCTTCTTCTGGTCTTTCCATATCGGCCATTTCCTGCCATTCATCATACAAGCTCATACTTTTCCTCTCCTTCAATATTCTAAAATTTTATAAATTTTTTTCGTCTTTTTAAGTGGAAATACATATGTCCCAAAATTAATTTTACATAAATTCAGTCAAATGTCAAATTTTCTGTACTTTTAAAGAGCGTTAATATTCCACATCATAAAGAATTAATCCAGAAGCTGGTGCTGTTGGTCCCGATAAACTTCTATCTTTTTTTTCAAATATCCTTGGTATACTCTCAGCACTAATTCTGCCAGTTCCTACTTCAATTAGTGTTCCCGCAATAATCCTTGCCATATTATAAAGAAAACCATTACCATGGAAGAGAATATCCATAAGTTCGTTATCCTTGCTAATTTCAATTGAATACAACTCTCTTTCCTTGGATTTATTTTTGCTCTTTCGCGAGGTAAAACTTGTAAAATCTCGCTTTCCCACAAAATTCGGCGTTGCGTTTCGCATCAGCCTTATATCTAAAGGTTCCGCTATATGAGTACAATGTTTTATCATAAATGGGTTGTGCATCTTAGAGTTCCAGATTCTATACAAGTACTTCTTCCCTTTCGCATGATACCTAGAATGAAATCTTTCATCCACTTCTTTAGCATCAATGACAACAATATCTTTTGGGAGGTATTTGTACAAATAAGTCAGTATCTCTTCCTCTGAAGCATCACATTCTGTATGGAAGTTTGCAACTTGTTTAAACGCATGTACTCCTGCATCAGTTCTGCCAGAGCCTATCAATTCAATCTTTTCGTTTGTCAATAGACTTAAAACCGACTCTATCTTCCCTTGAATGGTTTTGTCTGAATCTCCAAGCTTCTGCCAACCTCTATACCTGCTTCCGTCATACTGTATAACCAGCTTGATATTTCTCATATACCTTCTCCAATCTATTGCCTCTTTAGTCTTAATATAAAACATCTACGCCTTTTGCATTTGACTCTTTCATACCGTTCGAAAGATGGAAATTATAGCCCAGTATAGGTATTATCCCCACTGGGCCAATAAATTATGGAAGATACAATTGGCAATCGCTTTTTTATCCTCATTATGGAAGCTTCTATATATAGCCATGAATCGAATTTTTAGAAATCTCCATTGTAAAGATTTTAAGAATTCAACTTAGTTCATAGCATCAAAAGTTAATTTTATTTCTTTTAAGAAATCTTCAGTATTTACTATCTTTTTGTTTGGAGCTTGTGATAACTGTGATAAATCCTTAGTCATTACACCTTTCTCAATTGTCTTAATGGAAGCTGCTTCAAGCTTATCTGCAAAATCCATAAGTTCTTTATTTCCGTCAATCTCACCACGTTTTCTAAGAGCTCCAGTCCATGCAAACAAAGTAGCCATAGAGTTTGTTGAAGTCTCTTCTCCTTTTAGGTGTCTGTAATAGTGTCTTGTAACTGTTCCATGAGCTGCCTCGTATTCATATTTACCGTCAGGAGATACCAGTACAGAAGTCATCATTGCAAGGCTTCCAAAAGCTGAAGCTACCATATCAGACATAACATCCCCGTCATAATTCTTACAAGCCCATACCATTCCGCCTTCGGACCTAATAATCCTAGCAACAACATCATCTATCAAGGTGTAAAAATACTCAATTCCTGCTTCGTCAAACTTGTCCTTATATTCAGCATCGAAAATTTCTTGGAAAATGTCTTTAAATCTGTGGTCATAAGTCTTAGAAATAGTGTCCTTAGTTGAAAACCATAGATCCTGCTTTTGATCTAGAGCAAAGTTAAAGCATGCTCTTGCAAAGCTGCTAATGGATTCATCAGTATTGTGCATTCCCATGATAACCCCTGGTCCATCAAACTCATGGATTGTATCTCTTGAAACCTCTCCCTTAGAAGAAGTAAATACAATTTCTGCCTTTCCTGCTTCTTTTACTTGATACTCAACGTTTTTATATACATCACCATAAGCATGTCTTGCAAGAGTTATAGGTTTCTTCCAACCAGTAACAAAAGGTTTTATACTGTCCACTACAATAGGTGCACGAAAAACTGTACCATCTAAAATTGCTCTGATTGTACCGTTCGGGCTCTTCCACATTTTCTTTAATTTGTACTCTTCAACCCTTTGGGCATTTGGAGTAATGGTAGCACACTTAACACCTACTCCATATTTCTTTATAGCCATAGCCGAGTCGATAGTAACCTGATCGTCAGTTTGATCCCTGTGCTCAAGTCCTAAATCATAATACTCGGTATTTAGCTCAATATATGGCTCGAGCAGGATATCTTTGATCATCTTCCATATAATTCTTGTCATTTCATCCCCGTCTATTTCAACTAACGGGACAGGCATTTTAATTTTACTCATATCATTTACTCCTTTTTATATTAAATTTTAATTAGCATTTCTTTATATCTCTATTAATTTAAATCAGCTATTTCTTAGCTACTAAATTAACTATCTATCATTTTAAATTAAAACAGAAGTATAATCAAGGAAGATTGATAAAAATTTATCTAAGTCTTTAAATATGTTTTCTAAGCACTATATATTATGGTACATTAGTTCCATAGAAAAAAAGTCTAAGCTCTGCTAAAATATAAATAGAGTCTAATTAGTCTTCTTTTCACATTTTAAGTAGCCTCTTAACGATACCTTTAGTGCATTGGCATTACATATAGATAAGGCGGTGATTGCCCTGTTTTCAAAGCTTTTGCTTTTTATTCGTAATAAAATCATCCCTAATATTCGTTATATCTTTTTGATTTTGACACCGAAGTACTATAAAACAGTAAAAAAATCCAAGGCTAGGAAACTAATACTATTACTTATGCTTATAATAGTAATTTTTACTGTGTCTCTTTCAATCATCCTTGATAATATGACTAAATCACCATCTAGGGAAGATTTGACTTCTAATATAACGTACAACGCCTTTGTAAATTATATAGAGTCGGATAATGTAGCTACAATTTACGATTACAACAAAAATGCAAAAAAAATAAAGGGAAAACTAAAAAACGGTGACCTTTTTATAACCGACAATCCCGAATCGGAGGATATGAAAAAATATATTCTAGAACACGGTATATCCCTTGAAGAAAAGCCTTTTAATGAAAAGCTATTTCAATCTTTTATAGGCATGCTTCTTTCCATCGTTCCCATAATAATAACTATAGCCTTAATAAGTCTATTTATGGGAAGGCTTCTAAAAAAGCAATACTCCAGTAATAAGGATACAAAGTTCGGAATTACTATGAAATGCGATATAACCTTCGATAATGTAGCTGGTAATGAAGAGGCAAAGCAAAATATGATGGAACTGGTGGACTTCTTAGTATCCCCTGAAAGGTTTAAGAAGTTTGGCGTGGTTCCACCAAAAGGTACAGTATTGTTTGGCCCTCCCGGCACTGGTAAAACTCTTCTGGCAAAAGCACTCGCCGGCACTGCTGGAGTGCCATTTATTGCTGTTTCTGGATCAGACTTTGTTGAAAAATTTGTTGGTGTCGGTGCCTCAAGGATACGTCAGCTTTTTGAATTTGCACGTAAGTCAAGTCCATGTATCATATTTATAGACGAAATTGATGCCCTAGGCAAAAGGAGCAGTAGTGACGGCTCCGGTTCTGGCGATGAAAGAGATCGAACCCTCAATCAAATTTTAGTAGAAATAGATGGTTTCTCAGGTAGCGAAGGCATTATAGTTATCGCTGCCACAAACAGGCTTGATATGCTAGATCCTGCACTCCTACGTTCTGGAAGGTTTGACAGGCAAATTCAAGTAGCTCTTCCCGATGTAGATGCACGCCTCTCTATCCTTGAACTTCATGCAAAGAACAAACCTTTAGGAAGTGATATAGATCTTAAGGAAGTTGCAAAAATGACAGTATACATGTCAGGTGCTGACTTAGCAAATGTCATGAACGAGGCTGGCATCTATGCTGTTAGAAATAATCACTCATACATAACTATGAAAGATATCGATAATGCCATTAGTAAAATTCAAGCTGGAGAAGAAAAGAGGAATAAAAAGAATATAACCTTAAAGGATAAAGAAATAACTGCCTACCATGAAGCAGGGCACGCTCTAGTAGCAAAGCTTCTTTCGGGTGCTACCGTATCAAAAGTTACTATAATCCCTACCACTAAGGGTGCTGGCGGGTATACCCTATTTCTTCCCGATGAAAAAATGTTTTCAACTAAGAGAGATCTTCTAAATGATATTGCCGTTTTCCTTGCAGGAAGGGCCTCGGAAGAAATAATATTCGGCGAAAATAATGTAACTAACGGAGCAAGCGATGACCTTAGGAAAGCAACCCAAATCGCCATGAACATGGTGAAAAACTTTGGAATGAGCCAAAATGTTGGGCTTGTTAGTTTTCTTGATATACACAGCAATAGTTCATCAAATACCAATGACAACACCATAGAAAAAGAAGTAAAAGATATAATTGAACAGGTATACAAGGAAACCAAAGAGTTATTAAAAGACAATTCCGACTGTCTAAAGAATATAGCAACCCTTTTATTAGAGCGTGAGACAATATTTAAGAAAGATGTTGATAACATAGTAGAGAATACAATGTTTAAAAGAGGCTCCTAAAGCTAACTTGAAACCACCTTAGTGTTCCCTTCAAGCCAATCAACAAACTGTCTAGCAGTCCTAGGGGACCGTCCATTGTACCACATCTCCCACTTAAGAGCCTCCCTTTTAAGCTTCTCTTTATCATAGCAAACCCCTCTTTTTGTAGCAATTCCCTCCACTATTTCCAAAAACTTTTGCTTATCGGGTGAGGAAAATACTATTGTTATTCCAAATCTGTCTGCTAATGAGAGTTTTTCCTGAATTGTATCCTGAGACCTTATCTCATCGTCAACATTACCCGATCGAAGACCTAGCCTGTCACTGAACTTCTCTTTAATCAAATGTCTTCTATTGGAAGTAGCATAAATAACTACATTACTGGGTCTGCTCTGAAGACCACCCTCAAGCACTGCCTTAAGCGAGGTGTAATTCTCTTCGTCATCTTCAAAAGCAAGATCGTCTATAAATATAATAAACTTTTGTTTCCTGTCCTTAATTTGCTTTAATATTTTAGAAAAATCCATAAGATTGTTTTTAGGTACTTCAATAATTCTAAGACCTTTTTTATAGTATTCATTGACTAGGGCTTTTACAGTTGAGGACTTACCTGTACCCCTATCACCATATAAAAGTACATTGTTAGCGGAATATCCCTCTAGGAATTGCTCGGTATTTCTTATAATCTCCGCACGTTCAGCCTCATAGCCAATAAAATCCGACAACAAAGCACCATCCGGTGATTCAATTCCTTTCAAGCTTCCCACATTGCCATCTCTTTCCCATATAAATGCACGGAAGCTTGAGAAAATACCTGTACCACTAGCTTTGTAAAACTCCGACAACTCTCTTGTCAGATTATCCCATTCACCTTTATATAACAGCTCTTTTATTGACTCTTTAAAGGTAATATATGGCTCATAGACAAAATCTCGGCAGCACTTCTCTTCTTTCTCGTTTATTTCACCGACAGTAGCTAAATCCCAGTCAGGAAATCCTTTTACAACTTCGGCTTCGAAATCTTGCTTGCAAAGGTTTCTAAGTGCATACTCCTTTAATACACTAGAAGATATTCTAGATAGTAATCCAAGGGTTTTTAAATCGCTTGAAGCAGCTTTTACAAGCATACTGTTAATTTCGCCATAGTTAGTATTCTCACAGGCTATGGAAAAGGGATTCTCGTCTGTTAGCACTAAATCTATAATGTGGTCTTTTATAGACTTTTTTACTATTAATTTACTTATAGTGTAACTTATAGAATTATAGCACTTTGCAAATCCATTTAGATCCAATTTATTAGAAAGTATACTTTCAACAAAATCATATATGTTTTTTAGTAGGTCATCTTCTAATAGCTTTTTATATATTGATAATGAATTTAGTTTCAATCTTAGTTCTTCTAGTTTCATAAAGATTCCTCCGAATTATTCTAAAGAAGTTTCCTGTTTGGTGCATTTTAATTTGTATATTGATACTATAATTAAAGTTTACAATATACCTGCTTTAAAATCCAGCAAAAAACTATATAATAGGGACAAAATTATTATATATCATCGTCATCTACGATCATACTCAAAGAAAATTTGCTTTCTAAATTAGTGGTTTGTGATCTTGAGACCTGTAGGAAGAAAGATGCCTCTTGTTTTAGTGTTTTGTTTCTAGTATTTTGTTGTTTTAGCTTTTCCGCTATAAATTTTACATATTGTGAAATTTAATAAGTTCTGCTTTAAAAATATTTAAGACTCTTAAATTTGTTTATAATTTGTGTTTATTGGTATAAGATAAATGTATCTATTACTTTAGGAGGTATACTATGAATTATAGAAAGTTAGGACGTACAGGTCTTAAAGTGAGTGAAATCAGCCTTGGTAGTTGGCTTACATATGGAAATTCGACAGAAAAGGCAACTGCCCTTGAGACTATAGATAAGGCTTATGAAATGGGGGTTAATTTCTTTGATACTGCAAATGTATATGCAATAGGAAAAGCAGAAACTATTGTTGGTGAAGCTCTTAAGAAATACCCCAGAGAATCCTATGTTTTGGCAACTAAAGTTTTCTGGCCTATGGGCGAAGGTTCTAATGATAAGGGATTGTCAAGAAAGCATGTTTTCGAACAGGCTCATGCAAGTTTGAAACGTTTGGGCGTAGATTATGTGGATATATATTATTGTCATCGTTATGACCCTGAAACTCCTGTGGAAGAAACTTTAAGAACGATAGACGACCTTATCCGTCAAGGTAAAATATTATATGCGGGTGTAAGTGAGTGGACTGCTGTACAAATGGCTGAAGCATTGCACACAGCTGATCGTTATCTGCTAGACCGTATTGTTGTTAATCAACCTAAGTACAATATGCTTGAAAGATATATAGAAAATGAAATTGTTCCCTTTGGGATAGAAAACGGAATTTCACAGGTTGTCTTCTCCCCTCTTGCCCAAGGAATACTCACAGGCAAATATAAACCGGGTGCGAAAATTCCAGAAGATAGCCGTGCTGCTGACCCTAATTCCAATATGTATATGCTCAATAACCTCAAAGAAGAAATACTTATAAAAGTTCAAAAACTCGAGGTTTTAGCAAAAGAAATGGGAATTTCCCTTTCTCAGCTTGCCCTTGCGTGGACTCTTCGAATTGATAATGTTGCAAGTGCCATAATTGGTGCAAGCAAAGTAAGCCAAGTGGAAGAAAACGTAAAAGCTTCAGGAATAAAACTTTCTGAAGATATACAGCAAAAAATTGAAGATATACTTGCTTAATAATATATAAAACCTTGTATCTTTATTTCATCCTTGTTTAGGAAATAGATACTACAAAAACAATGTAATGCTAAAGAATAAATAATAAATCACGCTATACCTTCCCTTTTTTGAGTGGTACAGCGTGATTTTTTTTAAAAACTTTATCATATTTCTTTAGATTACCTACTACCTATAATTACTTTACTTCAGCTTCTTGCTTCTTAACTTTAAAGAAAGTTCGTTTACTGCATTTTTTATTTCCTTTATTTCTTCGAAATAGCTTTCTTATATACTTCGAGGTACTCTTTTGCTGACTTTTCCCAACTAAAGTCTGTTTCCATTCCCTTTTTCATAAGATACTTCCAAGTAGACCTATGGTAGAAGAAATGAATTGCTTCTTTTATAGCGTAAAGCATATCATGAGCATTGTATCTGGTAAATGTAAAACCATTGCCTTCATGGGTTATGTCATCGTACTGAACTATTGTATCCTTTAGTCCACCCGTTTCTCTTACAATAGGTATAGTACCATACCTTAGGCTGAACATTTGACTTAAGCCACAGGGTTCAAATAAAGAAGGCATAAGGAACATATCTGCCCCGGCATAAATTCTTTGGGAAAGTAGTGCATCATATTTAAGATTAACCGATAATTTCCCCCAATATCTTTCCTGAAACTGCTTTAAAATCTGCTCATATTTATATTCACCTGCTCCTAAAATCACAAGCTGAATATCTAGTTTTAATATATCCTCCATCACATAGTTAATAAGATCAAAGCCCTTCTGATCCACTAACCTTGATATTATGCCTATAAGTGGTATGTCGATTCTTTCCTGCAAACCAAGGCTTTTTTGAAGCATTTGCTTGTTGGTCATTTTGCCTTCAAGGTTCTCCGTACTGAAATTTGAATAAATCCTATCGTCGGTTTGAGGATTATTTATTTCCATATCTATACCATTTAAGATCCCATATAAATCCTGAGACCTTCTACTTAAAACATTGTTTAGTCTTTCTCCGTAAAAATCGGTCTTTATTTCTTCTGCATAGGTCTTGCTCACTGTAGTAATTACGTCAGAATAAACAAGACCTGCTTTTAAATAATTAATATTATCAAAAAACTCTATACCTTCTGGAGTAAAGTATTCCCATCCAAGACTTAAAATCTCTCCTAATACTTCCTTCGGGTAAACCCCCTGATACTTTAAATTATGTATTGTGAATACAGTCTTTATATCTTTATAAAAATCATTATTTATGTAATTAGCTTTAAGAAGCATACTTACTGTTCCTGTCTGCCAATCGTTGCAATGAATTACATCAGGTTTGAAATTAATGACAGGCAGCATTGATAGTAAAGCCTTTGAAAAAAAGGCAAACCGTTCTGCTTCGTCATCATAGCCATAATAGCCATCTCTTCCAAAATAGTATTCATTGTCAAGAAAATAATAAACAACTCCGTCACTCTCGTATTTCATTATTCCACAGAATTGATGTCTCCACGAAATGTCGACATATACATAGCCTAAATATTCCATTTGGTCTACATACTCTTTAGGAATACTTTTATACTTAGGCATAACTACCCTTGTGTCATGTCCTAAATCGTTTAGAGCCTTAGGCAGTGAAGCCGCTACATCGGCAAGTCCTCCGGATTTTGCAAAGGGATCTACTTCGGATGAAACAAAAAGCACTTTAGTCTTCTTCATAATATCCTCCTGTGTAAAATAATTGTGTATTTCTAGTACTTGTAACAAGTTGTATTATATAATACCATTATAATAAATATTCCCAAAATATAAAAATACTTTTTTATATTTTTCACTTATATATCGAACTTTTTCAAGAAGAAATTAGTCTAATAATAGAATTCAAAAAGTTTTTTTACTCTTGATATCGAGAACATTAAGGTGGTGACCACGAACTTGACCGAACTTGTTGAGAAAGCCAAAGCCGGCAATAAGAATGCTTTCATGGATCTTATTGACACCATGAAGCTTCAATTATATAAAACCGCATTAGTTAAGCTAGAAAATGAACAAGATGCTTTAGATGCTGTACAGGAAGCACTTTATAAAGCTTTTTCCAATATTAAAAACTTACGGGAAAACCGTTTTTTTAAAACATGGCTAATAAGAATACTAATTAATGAGTGCTATAATATACAACAATACAAGCATAGAGTTGTCTCTTTAGACAATTCCCTATATCAACCCGAAGGACAGCATGAAAACAATTGCGTAGAAACCATGGATATACAAATTCTAACAAACAAGCTTGATAGCATCTATAAAGATATAATAGACCTACGGTATAACCAAGATCTAAAGGTTGAAGACATTGCAATTGTACTGGATATACCAGTAGGTACGGTTAAATCAAGGCTAAATAGGGCACATAAATTACTTAGAGATCAACTGTCAACCCATAATAGTATTAACTCCTAAAAAAGTTAGATATTTTTCAAGAAATGTATATTCAATAATTATGGACTGACCAACATTAAAATCATTTGAAGCTATAAATAAAAAGTTTTTTACTAAAATCACCTTATTCTAAAAAGGAGGTATCCTCATGAACTGCAAAGAAATTATCGACAATCTGGAGGCGTACATACAAAATGAGCTTGGAGAAAAGGAAAATTCAGAGATGGAAAAGCACCTTACTGAGTGTCCCGACTGTTTAAACGAGTATGTACAAATTAAGACTTCTATAGACAATATAAAAAAAGCATATAGCAATATAGAAATTCCTGAAAAGCTCAACAATATTTCAGTATTTTCTATAAACACTAAAGGCAAAAAGCATTTTTCCCGAATTAAAAAAGCTGCCATCGCAATAGCCTGTGTATTTGCTTTGTTACTGGGAATATTCATAATACCAAATTCCCTTTTTACCGAGAAAGTAAGTGCTGGGGATTACAGAGGAGGCTTTTCTCTTACACCCTTAAGTTACGATTCAACCGGTGTCAAAACTGACAGTGAATTTATACTTGAATCCCAAAACAGCATAACACTTTCCGATTTAGAGGCAAATTTGTCAATTGACAATGAGCCTGCCCCTATTATATCCGAAAACGGAAAGTCAAGCTTTAAAATTAAGCCTTCAAGAGCGTTTGAGCAAAACCGTCTCTATACTTTCCGCATTAAATCCCCCGATAGAGCCGACATAACCTGGACTTTCCAGACAAACGCAGCTTTTAAAATACTTGGCACCTTCCCTGCCGACAAAACAGCCAATGTCCCCACCAACTCAGGCATAGAAATATATTTCAGCCATGAGGAATTTGAAGATGTTGACAAGTATTTTGAGATTTCACCAAAAGCAGAAGGACGCTTTGAAAGGCATAAAAAAGCAGTGGTATTTGTACCTAAAGACTTAAAAGAAAGTACTATTTACACCATTAAAATAAAAAAGGGCTTGAAGCTTAAGGACACTAATTATGCTTTAACTGAAGACCTTGAATTTCAGTTTGAAACAACATCGTCTTCATTTGAAAATGAGCTCGGGTTCTTCTCATACAGCAAGGATATAAACGAATACACCACAAAAGAAACCCCATATCTACCAATAAATTTTTATACCAATGACCCTGCAGCAAATAATTCTATAGTGGTAGACACAAGTGTTTACGCCTATAAAGACGTCGATACCTTTATAAAAGTATTAGAAAACAAAAACACCATGCTGGCATATTCCTGGGCTTATAGATATTCTTCTAAAAATCTCCTTTCGGTGGATGGACTTGAAAAAATCTTTGAGTTCAAGCAGGAACTAAGTGCTGATCAAGAAAAGCAAGAAAAAGGAGAACAATACATTAAGCTTCCCGACACCTTGCCTCAAGGCTACTATGTTGTAGACAGCAAGTGGAACGAGTATAATTTCCAAACCATTATCCAGGTTACAGACATCGGTATGTATATTACCAACAGCATCGACAAAACACTTATATGGCTTCATGACTTAAGCAACAAAGCTCCTTTATACAACGCAAAGATATCTGTTATAGGTTCTAATACTACCTATACCACAAATAATGAAGGTATAGCTTACTTTGATGCACCCAAAAACCAAAATAACAATGAAAGCAGCATAACTTTTTATAAAATTGAAACAGATGACAATAAACATGCTGTACTTTCGAGTTATTATGATGTTCACAATATATATGAAGAAGAAAACACAAGTATGTACTGGAACTTTATACAGCTAGACAGAAACCTTTATAAACCTAATGATAAGGTCAATTTCTGGGGAATGGTAAAAAGCAGATATTCCGACGAGAAAACAGATTCTTTAGTTATTGAAATAGATGATGGCTATGGTTACATCCAACGCTATATTAATTATAGATCCGAAGGAAGAGGTTTTATCGGTTACTACCCAATGAGCCAACCTCCCCTTGTAACTCAAAATATTTCTGCTAGTGACGGTATCTTCAGCGGGAGCCTTGACCTCCCTAACTTAGACCCAGGAGGATATCAATTGACCGTAAAAAAAGGTGACAAAGTAGTTGTAAACTCTTATATACAAATAGAAAATTACACAAAGCCAGCCTATGAGCTTAAAATAACAAAGGATAAAGAAGCTATTTTCCCGGGAGAAGAAGTAAATTTCAATATAAAAGGCTCTTTCTTTGAAGGCACAGGAGTTCCCGACTTAGATATAAACTACAGCATTAATGACTACTCTATTGGAGCACAAAACACTCAAAAAACTGTTACCACCGACTCCTTAGGCAGTACTAATGTAAAATACATTCCAAATCCAACAGGAGATGTCCAGGGAGAGCAGTATGTCAGTATATATGCCCATGCAACAAAACCTGAAATCGGGGAAATTTCAGGCAACACTGAAGTACGTGTTTTTGTAAATGACATTGATGTTGACCTAAAATCGGAATTAACAAACCAAAAAGGTGTTATAACTGCCAATGCAAATGAAATCACCCTTGACAGAATAAACAACGGAACCGCTAAAGACAGTTATGATTACCTTGGTGAACCTGTAAACGGTAAAACGCTTACGGGAACAATATATAAACATACTTGGCTGAAAATTGAAGATGGAGAGTACTATGACTATATAAATAAAGTAACCCAGAAAAAATACAGATACGAAGAGAAAAAAGAACCTTTCGGCCAAATAACAATGACCACCGACTCAAGCGGAAAAGCAACCGCTTCCTTCGATGCACCTGAGCATAAGGATGGATTCTATAGAGCTGAGTTAAAATGTACCGATAATTCCGGTCGAAATATGAAGTTTGACTGCTATTTTGGTGACTACTCCCAATTTGACTATTATGAAAACAACAGATATTTATTGGATGGAGGCAAGGAAAAGTATAAGCTGAACGAACAAGTAGACCTTACCTTCAAGAAGGGCAAGGACACACTTCCTGAAGGAAAGTATCTTTTCATTAAGTCACAAAATGGTATAAAGAACTTTGAAATACGCAATAATCCCAACTACAGCTTCACAATGGAGGATAATGATATCCCTAATGTTCATATAAAAGGTGTATATTTTAACAGCTTGACCTATATTGATTCCGAAGAATTTAATTGTGTTTTCGATGCTGAAGAAAAGGAGCTCACTATTGATGCCAAACTTGATAAAACTTCATATAAACCTGGCGATGAAGTCACTGTTAAGATCAATGCAAAAGACAAGGATGGAAAGCCAACAAAAGCAGTAGTCAATACCAGTATTGTCGATGAAGCACTATTCAAGCTGAATGAACAGTACATTGAAACGCTTCACACTCTTTACTCTGGAGTACCTTCAGGAATCAACTACATCTATGCTTCTCATACAAAACCTGATAGTAATGAAGTTACACCTGTTAGAATATTGAATTCAAAGAATTTGGAAATTAGGTTTAGCGAGAACATTGCCACCCGATCCGCAATAGAAGCAGATGATGCCGTATTAATCTCTGATGTCAGAAGCGACTTTAGAGATACTGCATACTTTAATACCATAACATTAAACGATGAGGGCTACGGCGAACTGACCTTCAAAATACCCGACAATATAACTGCATGGAGATTAACCCTTTCAGGTGTTACAACCGATCTTCTAGCGGGAAGCAATACAGTAAATTTAGATGTAACTCTACCTTTCTTCATTAACTACACTCTAAATTCCACCTACTTAGTAGGTGATAAGCCAGTTTTAGGTGTTACAGCATACGGTAATGACCTTAAAGAGGACGAAAGAGTTTTATTTGAAGTTTATGATGCACAAAACCAAAAGTTAATAATTAGTGCCAAAGGCAAAGCCTTTGAAAGGGTAAACCTTCCACTTGCCGAACTTTCCGAAGGTAAAAGAGACATAATTATTAAAGCCTCTACCTCAAATGGATTGAGCGACTCGTTAAAACACTCCTTTGAGGTTGTGAAAACCTATCATCAAATTGAAGAGGCTTTATACTATGACCTCAGCCCCGGTATAAAATTTGAAGGAGGAACTAAAGGCAATACCAAGCTCATATTTACCGATAAAGGCAAAGGTATGTATTTAAATGAGCTAAACAACCTTATGTATACAGGCGGAAACCGTATAGACCAAAAACTCACAGTACAAAAAGCAACTGAATTGATAAAACAATACTTTGAACTAAATGATCTAGAAGAAAATATTACACCAGTTAAAGCCTCAGACTATCAGACAGAAGATGGCGGCATAGCCATACTTCCCTATGGCAACAGTGACATTGATATAAGTGCAAAGCTATCATCCTTGCTAAAAGACCAGATAAATGTCTTCCGCTTGAAAGACTATTTCTACACCAAACTGTACGACGATTCACCCGGTCTTAAAGGAAATGCTCTATACGGTCTAGCTGTACTAAGAGAACCTATACTTCTAGATATAGATAAAGCTTCAGAGGTGAAAAATGCCCAGCTTAAAGACCTTATATATATTGCCCTAGCCTATTGTGAGCTAGGCGAGCTACCAAAAGCCGACAGAATCTTTGTGGAAAAAATAGGTCCTCATATTAAGAGCTTTAAACCTTATTATAAATTAGATGCCGGAAAGGACAAGGATGACATTTTAGAGTATACTGCATTAGCGGCAGTACTAGCCTCCAAACTTGACAAACCTCATAAGTCTGGACTTTATAAATACTGCACCGATCATACTTCGAAAGAAATAACCACATATATCGAAAGACTTATGTATATTGAAGAAGAGATTAAGAAAGCGAGCAACGACCCGGTATCTTTCAGTTACACCTTAAATGGTAAAGAATATACCGAGTCACTAGATAATGGAATATCCTTTACTTTGACATTGCCTTCAGAAAACTTAGGCAACCTTAACATAACTAAGGTAAACGGTGATATATCTATGGTATCCATGTTTAAAAAGCCCCTTACAACTGCTGTAAAGGCCGACAAAAATCTTACTATAAATAAGTCCTACTACACTACAAAAGGAAATGAAGCAAGCACAAACTTTATACAATCAGACATTGTAAAAGTAGTAATCACTTGGAATGCAGCTTCAAAGGCCCTAGATGGAATGTACCAAATCACCGACTATCTGCCCTCTGGCTTAAAACCAATTGACAACCCTATAAGTATGGGAATAGATCCACGAAGTAATGATTTTAACTACATGGAAGCGGATGAGCAAAAGGTAACCTTCTTTGTAAACAAAGACTACAAAGATAAAACTCTTACCTACTACGCAAGAGTAATAAGCCCCGGCACCTACACAGCAGAAAGTACAATAATTCAAAGTGTATCCTCAAAGGAAAGCATGAGTATGAGTACAACAAGCACAATTGAAATAATTAACTTACTAAAATGAGTACATTGTCCCCCTGTAGTATTATTATTTCAC
>JAAYPF010000064.1 GCA_012519925.1 Clostridiaceae bacterium | reverse complement strand
TTTAATATTTTTGATATATGGTATAATTTAATTGTTAGGTAATATAGATAAAACTTTATGAGTTTTTTATAGGACCTAATTGCTACTCTTTATTTGTTGTATAGTAATGGATTCTGTAATTAAAGGTAAAGTTCATACAAATTTACAGGAATAGGAGCGATATCTATTGAAAAAAACATTCGTTCTTGACACTAATGTATTACTGCAAACTCCCTTCGCGTTATATTCATTTGGTGACAACAGGATAGTAATTCCAGAGGTTGTTCTAGAGGAATTGGACAAATTCAAAAAGGACAATTCTGAATTAGGGGCAAATGCACGCCATGCAGCAAGGATATTAGATGATTTAAGGTCAAAAGGAGATCTTAGTAAAGGAGTTGGATTAGAGAACGGAGGAGAATTAAGGGTTGAGTTGAACTGTAATAATATACAATTACCTGTTGGTTGGTCGGATTTAAACAATGATAATAGAATTTTAAAGGTATGCAAGGGATTAATTGAAAAAGGTGAAAGTGTATTTTTGGTAACAAAGGATGTTTTTGAAAGAATAAAGGCTGATATAATAGGGATTGTGGCCCAGGATTTTTTTGCGGAACAGGTGCCTGAATATAAAGAACAGTATCAAGGAAGGCTTGATGTATATGCAAAAGAGGAAAAAATAAACGAATTTTACAGCAAGGGTTATTTAAATGTTGAAGATATATTTTGTTTTAATTGCGACTATTCAAAGCAGCAGTGTCCGGAATTGGTCATAAATCAGTTTTTGCTAATCCATTCTTCAGTTAACGAAAAACAAACAGCTTTAGGTAAGTTTGACGGTAAAAAAATTGTACCTTTAAGATTTTTACAGGAAAGACCTTTTGGTGTTACACCAAGAAATGCAGGACAGAAATTTATGCAGGAGGCTCTTATGATAGATGCTGATAAGGCACCTCTTGTAATTGTGAAAGGGCCAGCAGGAACTGCAAAGACTTTCTACTCGCTAGCTGTGGGATTGCATAAGATTATGGGTGATCAAAATAGGTTATACAGAAAAATACTTGTGTGCAGACCTAATGTTCGCTTAGATGAAGATATAGGCTTTTTGCCGGGTACAGAGCAGGACAAAATTGCACCCTTCCTAAGGCCTGTAATAGACAACCTTGAAGTGTTGATAGATAATGATGAAAATGAAAGATATAGCAGTGAAAAGGAATTAAAAGACAAAGTAGATGAGCTTTTTGACAGAAAAATAATAAATACTGAGGCAATTGCTTTTATACGTGGACGTTCTATAGTGAAGCAGTGGGTTATTATTGATGAAGCTCAGAACCTTACACCTAAACAGGTTAAAGGTATAATAACCCGTGCCGGGAAAGGTACGAAGATAGTTTTAATTGGAGATCCCGAGCAGATTGACCATCCGTTTCTTGATATAAGAACAAACGGATTGTGCTATGCGTCGGAGAGGATGAAGGGAAGTTCATTGTGCTATCAGATTACTTTAACGGATGAGGAGTGCGAACGTTCTGATTTAGCTTATGAAAGTGCTAAAAGAATGTAAAGAAGAAATACCATAAAAATATATTTATTATTAATAAGTGGAGAATATCGGGGGCTTTAAACGCCCCCGTTGTTTTTGAATGACCTTATACTTCTTTAGCTTATAATTTACTAAAAGCATAATCCATTTATTAAAAGAAGGAATTTTTCAAAATTTGACGAATAATATTAAACTTATAATTAGCTTATATTACCAACAAAAAAACTGAGGTAAGTTGATGACAAATAATATAAAAAAATCGTTATTGCGTATACTATGAATATAATAATTATACAGATGATTAAGAGCAAAACATGCAATTGCTTGCTTCATGCTTGGAGGAGATTAATATGCGAGTTTTAATGCTATCATGGGAATATCCGCCTAGAATAGTCGGTGGGATATCTAGAGTTGTTTATGGTTTGGCCCAGAAAATTGCATCAGAAGGAAATGAAGTTCATGTTATAACCTGCTGGGAGATGGGAACAAAAGAACTAGAGAAAGATGAAAATGTTTATGTCCATAGACTTCACTCATATAATGTATCTGCAAATAATTTTGTGGATTGGGTTCTTCATCTTAATTATGTATTAATAGAATATGGAGTCAAATTAATTAATGAAACTGGAAGATTTGATATAATTCATGCTCATGACTGGATTGTGGCATTTGCTGCAAGAGCTTTAAAGCATTCATATACGATACCTATGGTTGCAACAATCCATGCAACTGAGCATGGTAGAAACTGTGGAATACATAGCGATACTCAAAGATACATTAATAATGTTGAGTGGTGGCTTGCATATGAATCGTGGAAACTAATAGTAAATAGCGGTTATATGAGAAGTGAAGTAAAGCATGTTTTCAATATACCAGATGACAAGATATACGTTATCCCCAATGGTGTTAATTTGAATAAATTTGATGGCTATGAGAGGGATATTGAATTTAGAAGAAGGTATGCTTCAGATAATGAGAAAATAGTTTTCTTTGTGGGAAGGCTTGTAAACGAAAAGGGAGTGCATGTTTTAATTGATGCTGTTCCGAAGACTCTTCACTATTATAATGATACAAAGTTTATAATAGCTGGAAAGGGTCCTGAGATAGATCACTTAAAGTGTATGGCATACCAAAGAGGTATAGCTCATAAAGTCTGTTTTACAGGTTACATTTGTGAGGACGATCTTAAAAAACTCTACAAATGTGCTGATGTGGCAGTATTCCCCAGCCTCTATGAACCCTTCGGTATTGTTGCATTAGAGGGAATGGTGGCTAATGTACCTATCGTTGTATCGGAGGCAGGTGGGCTTGCAGAGATAGTTGAACATGGTGTGGATGGAATGAAGTCTTATACAGGCAATGCAAATTCTCTTGCTGACAGTATATTAGAGATATTGCACAATCCAGATAAAGCTGAGGAAATGAAGAAAAGAGCTTATGAGAAGGTTAATACCGTATATAACTGGGATGTAATTGCCAAACAGACCCTTAAAGTTTATAACGATATTATTGAAGATGCAAAGAGAATAGGCTGGAAACTTCCGAGTATAAAGGAAGGATTAGACAATTTGTAGGCGTGAATATTATAAAGATATATAAATTATTGTTTATATACTAGAAAAATGTGCTATACTATAAAGACTGTAAATAAAATATATTAAATAAATTGATTATAATACGCTGTAAAAGTGTAAATAAATAAATTGATTATAATATGCTGTAAAAGTGTAAATAAATTGTTTTGAATGGTGGTTTTTTGATAAGGTGGCAAACAATAATTTTCTTTTCTAGTGATAAGGTGAAAGGAATGTGACCCACTTTATGAGAAATCTGTAGTTTGATTATGAGGATGGTGCATAAGGCAGGTGATTTTGCTTGTCCATGCGGTCTAAAATGCAAAGCATACTCGAAGGCAAATATATGGTCCTCTATTGAACGAAAATATTATGAGCAAAGCGAATATTATTGATGGATTTTGATTTAAAATATTGTATGGGTTATTTTTGAAATGACCTATAATGAGCGGATTTTAAAAACAATATTTGATGCGGTTGTAAAAACTATATATCTTGTTTTTATCATTAGCCTTGAAGCGAATATTATTGATTCTTGACTTGATTTTGGTTACAGGGGACTAAAGTCATTCATAGGCTTTGTTTTTGCGTGCAGGCATTAAAAAACGAGAATGAAATAAATAACTTAAAGAAGAAACTAGAAGAAAGCGGAGGTTTGATTGTGGCTAAGAAGAAGAAAAAACTAAAGATAATTCCACTTGGAGGAATGGGAGAAATCGGCAAAAACATAACGGTTTTTGAATACGATGAGGATATGTTTATTGTCGATTGCGGAGTGGCTTTTCCTGAAGATGATATGCTAGGAATAGACCTAGTTATTCCCGATGTGACATATATCTCAAAAAATGCCGATAAAGTTAAAGGAATAGTGGTTACCCATGGGCATGAGGATCATATAGGGGCATTACCATACATATTGAAGGATTTGAAGGTGCCCGTTTATGGAACAAGATTAACACTAGGACTTATAGAACAAAAACTCGAAGAACATGGAATTTTAAAGCAAGTAGAACTAAGGGTGGTTAAACCATCGGATATTATAAGCCTTGGTTGCTTTAAAGTTGAGTTTATTTGTTCAACTCATAGTATTGCAGACTCTGTAGCTCTTGCAATACAGACTCCTGTTGGGACTGTGGTTCATACTGGAGACTTTAAAATTGACTATACACCAATTCAGGGAGATCCTATGGATTTGGCGAGGTTGTCGGAATTAGGTAATAAGGGTGTTCTGCTGTTAATGAGCGATAGTACGAATGTTGAACGTCCAGGTTACACAATGTCTGAGAGAACTGTTGGGGAAACCTTTGAAGAAATATTTATGAACGCAAAAAGAAGGATACTTATTGCAACCTTTGCTTCAAATGTTCATAGAATTCAACAGGTTGTAAATGCAGCCGCTAAGTTCGGCAGAAAAATAGCCATTTGTGGTAGAAGCATGATAAATGTTGCAAAAGTTGCTATGAATTTAGGATATCTTAATATGCCAGAAGGAATGCTTATAGATATTGACCAGATTTCAAAATATCCTGAGGAAAAACTGGTTATCATTACTACGGGTAGTCAAGGTGAGCCAATGTCAGCATTAGCTAGAATGGCATCTGGCGACCATAAGAAGGTGGAGATTGTTCCCGGTGATCTGGTAATTATTTCAGCAAGTCCTATACCTGGAAATGAAAAAACAATATCAAAAGTTATTAATGATCTCTTCCGCAAAAATGCAGAAGTTATATATGAATCCTTAGCAGAAATTCACGTTTCGGGACATGCGTGTCAAGAGGAGTTAAAGCTGATTTACAGCATTATAAAGCCTAAGTTTTTTATGCCTGTACATGGAGAGTTTAGGCATCTTAAGCGTCATGCAAATCTTGTTAATGAATTGGGAATGCCTACGGAAAATATTTTTATCATGGATATAGGTAAGGTTATGGAACTTACTGAAGATTCAGCTCGCATTAATGGAAGTGTCACGTCGGGAAGAGTGCTAGTAGATGGTCTAGGCGTGGGAGATGTCGGAAATATTGTTCTGAGGGATAGAAAGCATCTGTCTCAAGATGGTCTTATAGTTATTGTTATAACCATCGAAGGAGATACAGGAAATGTTGTTGCAGGACCAGATATTATTTCTAGAGGATTTGTATATGTTCGTGAATCGGAAGACTTGATGGAAGAGATAAAGGAAGTAAGTAGAACTGCTCTTCAAAGGTGTGAAGAAAAGAGAAAGAACGATTGGTCTACTAAAAAGAGTATAATTAGAGATGCACTTAGAGATTATTTATACGAAAGGACAAAAAGGCGTCCAATGATTCTACCTATAATTATGGAAGTTTAGACACGTTATTTAACCTTTACAGGCTTTAACTGCTTGTAAAGGTTAAGTTTTATTACGCTTCTTTCGAACGGAGTGAAAGAAGCAAAAACGAAGGGGCTCGATACTCTAGAGTTTTTATTCGCTTCTTTCGAACGAAGTAAAGAAGCAAAAGCGGAGGCAGTTTGAAAATGATTGGAGGGGTTAAAATGATAATTATTGGCGAGAAGATTAACAGCAAAACAGTTGCTATTAGGGATGCTATTGAAAGAAAAGACACGCTTTTTATACAGGAGCTTGCTAAAAGACAGTATGAAGAGGGAGCAACTTATATAGACGTTAATGCAGAAGCTTTTGTGAATCAATCGGACACACTTGAATGGCTTGTTAGCACTATTTCTGATATCATTGATGCACCTTTTTCAATCGATTCTCAAGATGCCTCAGCTATAGAGAAAGCTCTGAAAATAAATAGAAATCCAAAACCTATTATAAACTCTATAACTGGTGAGAAGGAAAGATTGAATTCTATTCTTCCTCTAGTGGTTAATTATGCTACGAGTGTAATAGCACTATGTAGGGATGATTCTGGTATGCCCGAAACTATAGAGGAGAGGCTTACTATTACCGATAATCTTATATCTAGACTCACAAAGGAAGGTGTAAGATTTGAGGATATTTACATAGATCCCTTTGTAAGACCTGTAGGTGCAGGTACCCGTAACGGTTCAATAGCTCTTGAGACTTTTCGAAAAATCAGAAGGGAGTTTCCAGATATTCATATTGCGTGTGGTATAAGCAATATATCTTATGGAATACCTGCAAGAAAGCTTATGAACCAAGCCTTTTTAGTAGCAGCTATGGTTTGCGGAGCAGATACAGTTATACTTGATCCTCTAGATAAAAAATTAATGTCACTGCTTTATGCAACAGAAACACTTACAGGAAATGATGAGTTTTGTATGAATTATCAGATGAAATTTAGAGAAGGTATGTTGGATTTTTAGTTTTGGGAGGGCAGATTTGTGGAAGACAGCTCTGAATAAAAGTTCTGTTTCTATTGCATCTTTAGGCTTTGCAGCGGTATGTGTTATTTCAATACTATGACATTTTGTGTAAATTCTTGTCCTGCTTTTCGATAAAGGGGATTTTGATAACCTAAAACATACAAATCGGTGGAGTAAGACTCTATTTCAAGCATCCTCCTTAATAGTGGATTGCATGATTTTGAAAAATTAGCTGTTTTAGTTATTATAGGAAGGCGAGTGATTTTATTGATATTAGATAAAAGCTGTCTTCCTTTATGATTTAGCCCTAAAACTCTTGCGTACTGAGGTCCGCTAAATTTGTTGAAGGTATCAAGTTCCACCGATGTAAGGCCTGTCATCAGACTTGTAAGAATCCTTTGAACTCTTGTCCTGGTATATCTTTTGGTGGATATTTTTTCGATTAGCTCATCTAATGTACCAGAGGCTTGGGCTGCATCCTTTATGCGGTTTTCCATTCCTTCTGAAACATAAGGCAATTGTTTTAGTTCTTCCCGAGTCATTTTGCGGATGCTTGAGAGGATTGACAATTCATAATTATTTAGATATACAGGTCCTCTTCCAGTATTAAATTCATCCTCAAGGATATTCAGGCAATTAGGTGGCAAAACCATATGCAATTGATTGTTATCCGTTTGAATATATTTCCTTATTGATGTGGCACTAGAAATGCTGCCAGTGATTTCCTTTGAATTATAAGAATTGTTTATGCGTTTTATGGATAGGGGAGTGATTCTACTTTTAAGCCTTTTTATTGCCTTTAAGTATTCAATACCTAAGATATTGTTTGATGAGCCTATAAGAGTATCAAAGTCGGTTATATTATTGCCTTTTTTAGTTAAATAACTCTTTAGTGCTATTTCTCTTGAAGAAGGAAAGGATTTACCTTTGGATAACTCTTGCTTTAAGACTTTTTTATAGCTTTCCGGCTCATTGACTAAAATTTCTGCTATAATGTTAAAAGTATCGATATCGGCAGCTTCACTTCCAAAACATAGATAATCTACAACACCAATGTCACTAAGGATTTTGACAGCTCCATAAGCAAAAAACTCAGCACTTGACATGGCATAGGGAACAGGAAGCTCAATAACCAAATCAACTCCGCACTGCAAAGCCATTTTTGTTCGAGCCCATTTGTTTACGATAGCAGGTTCTCCTCTTTGTATAAAATTTCCGCTCATTACGCAAAGGACAAAGTCCGCATTACACAAACTTTTAGCTTGTTCAAGGTGATACAAATGCCCGTTATGGAATGGGTTGTATTCAACTATAAGACCTAATACTCGCATAAAAAATTCCTCTCTAAATTATGCAATATATTTTTAAAAAGCACTATACATGCATTGTTCTTTCTTTTAAGAAGTCACGTCTTTTTTATTGAACATAGAATTCTTAATGAAAATACTTAATTGAGTTTAATATAATTAATTTACTTTATAGAATACTTGTATATTATAACCTATGTAGCGTTTTTTTAGAATTATCAAATTTGAGATTTTAGAAAAAGTATTTTATCTATAACCTTACTGATATAAAAATAAATCTAGTATTGATGGAGATAATATAATCAAAGAAATATTCATATTTTTTGTGAGAATTATAAATCAATACTATGAAAAGGAGAAAACCTAAATGGAAAATACAGTGATAAATGAGTTAAACACAGTTTTAAAGGGTGAGCACATGGCTATTGAATCTTATGATAAATTTATCCATGCGGTAGAAGATGATAATGTTAGACACCAATTCCATAAAATACTTGATGATCACAAAAGGCATGCAAGCTTATTGGAAAATAGGATAAAAGAGCTAGGTGGAGAACCTAAAGATAATCTTGGCTTTGCAGGAATCATGGCTAATGCTAAGATAGCTATGAAGACTATGGGGGATACAAAAGCTATAGACGTCGTTAAAGAGGCTTATGATGGTGAGGATAAAGGTATAGCTAAGGTAGAAGAAATAATAAAAGGTGACCTTGATAATGAAAGTGCTAGATTAATGAA
>JAAYPF010000063.1 GCA_012519925.1 Clostridiaceae bacterium | reverse complement strand
TTTGTATGATTCTAATGAGTTGTTGAAGAACTGATTTATTACTTTTCTAACTTCTTCTTTTGAATCTATTTTAAAGGCCGAATTAATACTAAATGAAAAAGCAACTAAGATTCCTAAAGCAATAATTATTTCAAAGAAAGTTAGCAATTGCTTTTTTGTTATAATGAACATATGTAATACCACCTTTATATGTATTGGTCTAGTGGATGACATAAACAGTGCTACTTGTTCCTCTCTAGACATATTTTGAGTTTCCGTTTTAAAAAAGCCTAACAGAAACTTTTCTGTTAGGCTTTTTACTTATATCATTAATTTTGGAAACAAGCATAATCAAAAGCTATATCTCTCATATAACATTGATTATAACCATCTGTAAAAGCAAATATTAAGGATGAAAGAGATCTATTATATGCATTGTCACTATGTTGTGATACATAAACATCACTATAGCTTGAAGGAAACATTTCTCTATCGGTGACATATACGGAATGTGTATAATTTCCAGTACTTCCTGTCCTGAATTGTAGTACTTCTCCATGATATATAACTTGCGGACTTAAATTGCTGTATACACTACCATTATTATATCCTGTACCCATTGGCCCCACAGTTTTGTTTGTATCTGTTACATATGAGTAGAAGCTTTCAACTCTAATCCATTTAAGAGATCCACCACCAGTTCCACCATACCAACCGGTATTATATGTACCCGGTACCATTCTAATCTGGTTTGCTATATTATTCTTAGTTACTGTATCGTTTCCATCTATATACCCTCCATATGAAGCCCAAACACACTGGGAAACAAAATTTGTACAATCATAAGAGGATCCTGAATAATAGTTAAAAAATGTTGAATCTGGATTTTCAGCAAATCTTGCAGCATAATACAAACCATTGTTAAAATCATAATCATATATGTAGTAAGATAAAGGTGCAACAATTGAATCTGGAGATAAAGATTTTTTCTTTTTTTCCGACGTTATAGTATTATTTAAGCTTTTACTAAACTGATTCAATAATTTAGGGATATTCTTTATTTTATCATTCTTTGTTTTTATAGTAGCCTCTCTTTTTGTCATAGATGGATTATCTTTTAGCTTATGATCAACAAATTCTTTGAATTTTCTAACATCAAACAAATCTGTATCAATTTTAGTAATTATCCAGTTATCCTTTTCATTTCTTAATAAAAATTTGTATTTTACATTACTTATACTGGAGTTTATATCTTCACGAGAATTTTCATATTGAAATTTTGCTTTAAGCATAACACTTACACTTGCAATACCATCTTTTGCTGACAAATTTTTATAAGTGAGACTATAGTCATAATTTCTGTAACCAGTTCCAAATGCTTTTGCTGCTTCTATTGCTGATTCAAAATAATTTGCAAACAACAAGGTTTCATCATTTTTTTCAACAAAATCACTTGAATCTATAATGGACTTTGTTTTAAACGATTCAAAGTAATTATCAAAAAATTTAGATATGGTTACTTTGATAGTATCCTGCTGCATTATATCATCTTGATTGTTTGCAAAAGACAAACTGTATGACGTAAGAAAACAAAAAATTAACATAACGGTTATAAGATTTTTTTTCATTTTAGACACCTATCCTTCCGTTTGAATTGTACTGGTAATAATTCAAGTACTCTCAGAATTCAATCAAAATAAAAGAGTAACTTAATCCTATACATAGCTCTTACCTCCTTCCATAGTGTTTTTTTGATTAGGTGCACACAGATCAGGTTGTTGATAAAAGGTCTTTACTGAACACCTAATAGTAAATTTAATAAGTTTAAAAATCTATTGACATTCACATGAAAATTTCCTT
>JAAYPF010000062.1 GCA_012519925.1 Clostridiaceae bacterium | reverse complement strand
ATACAGGTAATACAGGCAATACAGGTAATATAGGTAATACTGGTGGTAACACTAACACTAGCGGACCTGTAATTATACAAAGTGAAAACATGCTTAAATCTGGCCAATATACAGGCAATATTAACTCACCCTTTAACGGAGTAGCTCTGTATGCTAACAATGATTCTATTAAATTAACTCATAATTTTGCATCGAATACTAGTAGTTTTTCACTTCGTGGTTGTTCAAATAACAACAACATGGCTAGAGTGGATTTAAGAATCGGTGGAGAGTATAAAGGATCTTTCTACTACGGTGGAAGTTATCCTGCAGTATATACTATAAATAATGTAAGCCATGGAACCGGTAATCAGGTAGTAGAACTCATTGTAACAACTGACAACGGAACTTGGGATGCATTCCTAGATTATTTACAAATTAATTAATAGTTTTAAGTGTTAATATAGTAATATGTGAAACTCCTAACTAGATACTTGTATTTCTATTAATCAAAAGGGCTATTGCACTAAATTTGGTGCAATAGTCCCTTTTATTCCCATATAGTCATGATTCTTTAAGAAGTTTTAATTTCTAATAAAATTCTTGAAGAATCTTATTATTCATTGAAAAAAATAAAAAACTATAACATATAAAAATGCTGAACTGGTCACTTCTTAAACCCCACTAATTTCAATCTATCTACTACATCAGCTTAAACGCTCGTTAGCACCTTGGGTTTAGGTTAAGAAATAATATTTTTTTATGCTTCTTGATGTTCTGTAGACTTACTATTTAATCTGTTATTGATAAGTGCTTCAAATTTCTCTCTAAATTGCCCATTTAAATCGTACTGACTACCAACTTCTGAGGCAATAACTGCGTCCCTTCTCATGCCTGCTCTATCAAGTGATATGGCTAGATTATACCAGTTTTGCGGTGAATCAGGCTGCCTTTTGACTTTCTTCAAATAGTAAGGCACTACACTTTCTGAATAATATGCACTTGCATCACTCAAAGCTTCAAGGGTTGAACCGTTCCACTGTAGTAATTGAACACTATAGGCGTCGTCCTCTTCTTTGTTCCATATTGCAAGGTTCGACTTAGTAGTATTTCTGCTATTGCTAGGAACTTTTAGGACTTCAAGCCTATTATAGCTTATATTGAAAAGTTCATTAAAACTGTCTTTGTCAAGGGAATAACCTCTTAAGTCAGGGAGGGCGTCTTTAGCTTTTAAAGCCACTATAAGCTGTTTTTTACCTTCCCCAGTTAGATCTACAACTTCTCTGTAATGAACATTTTCATAACCTGAGTTAGCAATTTCAGCAGCTTTATACCAGTCGTCATCACTTTTCTTTAAAATAATGGTTTTGATCTCATCGTTATGTCTGTAGGTAATAATTAATTCATCTTGTAAATCACCATCTAAATCTCCATAACTGATGCTATCAGACTTTAATGGATATTGTGGTGTCAGTATATTACCGCCTTCAGGCACAAACCTTTGAGCAATTTCATATAAATTTTCATGAGACTGACGGGGTGATTTTGCTGAAAATTGTCTGTTTAGCCCCTTAAAAAGCATTTCCAGAGGATTTACAGTAAAGGGCATTAAACGAGGTGCTTTTATATTTGGGCTTGTCGGCGAATTTGGGCTTCTATTTTTCTGTAATAAAAATATTCTACCCACTAGAGCCAATCCGATTATGGGAAGTGGAAACATAGCTTTTGTCTCCTTTTTGAAAAGATATTCTGTGACATTATATGAAGATATGTATATATGTGTGTCAACATTATCGATTAATACTTATAATGGAAACTGAAAGCAGAATATAAGAATGGGGTAGTGGGAGCATAGGTGTCACTACCTCTAATAAAAAGGGACATTGCACTACCATTTTTAATCAATAATGTAGTGACCCCTTATTTTTAGAATTCTAAGATATTGTTTTATAGATGCATTTGTTTTATACTTATATTATAAGTAGTACAAAAAATAAAATTACTAATAGTATAAAAATGATATTCTTCAATATTTCTTTTCAGCAATACCTTTCACCATTCTATTTTGTTAATCGGAACAATATTTCAACTTACATGCGAATTATTATATTGATATAGTTATCTAGAAATTTTATATAAAAATTTTAGAAGTAGGGGGAGCAAAGTTTATGATGAAAAAAGCATTTTTTAAGAGGAGTTTAAGTACTTTTCTTAGTGTTGCTGTTGTGATTAGTGCATTTATTAGTATTCCGTCAAAGGTTAATGCCACACCGGAGTACAATTTTGCTAAAGCACTGCAGCTTTCACTTTATTTCTATGATGCAAACAAATGTGGACCGGGGATAACAGGCGGACGTCTTGAATGGCGCGGTGATTGCCATTTAGAAGATTTAGAAGTTCCGTTGATTCCTATGACAGAAGCTTTTAGGGGAACTAATCTTACTCAGAGCTTTATTGATGAGTACAAGACCATACTTGACCCCGATGAGAATGGGACCCTTGATTTAAGTGGAGGTATGCATGATGCTGGTGACCATGTAAAGTTTGGTTTGCCACAGACCTATGCGGCGTCTACTGTAGGTTGGGGGTATTATGAGTTTAAAGATGCATATGTAGAAGTTGGAGAGGAAGAGCATGTAAAGGAAATATTAAGATGGTTTAATGACTATTTACTTAGATCTACGTTTAGAGATAAGGATGGAAATATTATTGCTTTCTGTTATCAGGTAGGAGAAGGTGATATAGACCATGATTACTGGAACCCGCCAGAGCTTCAAAATCCTGTAATTTATCCAGATATTGAAAGACCTGCATACTTTGCTACTGTCGATACACCAGCAAGTGACCAATGTGCAGGTGCTGCAGCGGCTCTTACCATTAACTATCTAAATTTCAAAGATGAGGATCCTGAATATGCCGAGAAATGTTTAGACACAGCTATTGCTCTTTATGAGTTTGCGAGGGAAAATAGAGGCCTTGGATACTCAGGAGGCTTCTATACATCTTTCTATGATGATGATGAATTAGCCTGGGCAGCAGTTTGGCTCAATATTGCTACAGGAGAGGACAAATATATTGAGCATATAGTTTCTACAGATGAAAGCGGTAATTATACTGGTTATATGAAAAAAATCATTGTTGATACTAATAATAGCTGGCAAAATATATGGGTTCACTGTTGGGATACCGTTTGGGGTGGTGTATTTGCAAAGCTTGCTCCAATAACCAATACCGAAAGAGATTGGTATATTTTCAGATGGAATTTGGAGTATTGGTCTGGAGTTCCCCGTGAAGATAAAACAGATACCAATGTTCTTGCAAAGACACCTGCAGGTTTTAGCATGCTAAATTCTTATGGTTCTGCAAGGTATAATACAGCAGCTCAGCTTTGTGCTTTAGTTTATAGAAAAGAGACAGGCAATACAGCTTTTGCTGATTGGGCAAAGTCTCAAATGGAATATATAATGGGTAATAATCCTATGAAAAGAGCATATATTGTTGGTTATGCTCCTGATGGGGCTTCACACCCTCATCATCGTGCCTCCCATGGCTCTAAAACTCTCAGTATGGATGATCCTGTAGACCAAGTACATACGTTGTGGGGAGCTCTTGTTGGAGGTCCGGATGCGGATGACTTCCACAAGGATGTAACCTCCGATTACATCTATAATGAAGTTGCTATTGACTATAACGCTGCTTTTGTAGGAGCTTGTGCAGGACTTTATACATATTATGGAGAAGGTCATAAGCCTTTAGAAAACTTCCCGCCAAAGGAAGAGCGTCCGTTGGAGTTTTTTGTGGAAGGTAAAGTAAGTACAACCCAAGAAAATAACGAAAGATCACAGATAACAATCCGTATTCATAATGAAAGTGCATATCCTCCTCATTATGAGACAAGAATGAAGGCAAGGTATTATTTTAACATAAATGAATTGCTTAATGCAGGGCAGTCCATTGACGATGTTGAGATGGAAGTTTACTACGATGAAAATGAAAAGTGCTACGACGGAGAAGCAAAATATTCTGGACCAATTAAATATGATGACAATGGTACATATTATGTTGAATTCGATTGGGACGGTAAACAAGTTTATGCATCCCGTGAATTGCAATTTGCTCTAGTCGCGGCTCAGGATTCAAATTTCAAAGGCAACTGGGATCCTACAAATGATTACAGCAGAGAAGGTTTAAAAGACGATTATGTAATCACTACAAAAGTACCCTTGTACATAGGTGACCAACTGGTGTTTGGTGAAGAGCCAGAAAAGGTTATTGCAACACCCACACCGACTACGGATCCTAATAATACTTCAACACCTGTACCCGATAACGTTTCATTAAAGGTGTTATATAAGTGTTTGAACCCTGTTGATACTGTATCTGATATAAGGGCAATTTTAAAAATTCAAAATGACGGTAATAAGCCGATAAAGCTATCTGATGTAAAAGCACAATACTGGTTTACAGCTGATTCGGTTGCAGCACCTGCTTATTCCTGTGATTTTGCACATATTTCTAGCGAGAATGTAAAAGGTGAGTTTATAACCCTTGACGACAAATCACAACTGTTTGATAGATACCTAGAAATAAGTTTTACTGAAGATGCAGGAGTTATAGGAGCAGGAGCAAATACCGGCGAAATAGCAATAAGAATTGCAAATGACGAGGTTGGTTCCTATAATCAGTCAAATGACTATTCCTATGAGCCCCTTGCAGAGGTTTTTACTGAAAATAATAAAATTACACTCACATATAAATCAGAATTAGTTTATGGAGAAGCACCTGGAGACTTTGGAACACCTAATCCTACTCCAACACCAGGCATATTGTATGGGGATCTGAATAAGGATGAAGACGTTGACTCTTTAGATATGGGTTTGTTAAGACAATATCTTCTTGGAATTATTAAGAACCTTAGTGTTTCAGATGAAGTGGCAGATTTGTCAGGAGATGGTGAAGTGGATTCAATTGACTTTGCCTGTTTTAGAATGTATTTACTGGGTATTATTGAAGACTTTCCGGTAAATAAAAAATAAATAAGTGCTTTACACTTGAAGAAAATAGTTTTTATAAATAATCTTGTTTAAAAACACTTTAGAACTCCTCGCTCTTAATTTTTAACAGTGGGGAGTTTTTTAGGAATTGTAGTAGAGTACTAACTAACATAACTATTGGAGCTTATTATTGCTTGTCGTGATAGATTGTATAATAAAGAAATTATTTACAATAACAGTTAAATTTAAAATTAGAGAGTATTTGCTTGGATTATTGATAGATTCTACAGTGATGGTCAATAAGATATAACTATATGTTATAATAATATTGTTTTCAAATAAAAAGTGTTGTTAGGCATTTGCAAAATGCCATGATAATTTAGAATTTAAAGAAATGTAAGGGTTATAAAGTCAATTTTGCAGACAACTAAAAAGTGTTATTATTTGGGAGGGTAATTATGAGATTTAAAAGAATATTTTGTTGTGTTGTTATATCATCTTTTGTTCTTCTTTCATTCCTTAACGTATTCTCAAAAGAAGGTCAAGCTATTGTTGGGGATGTTAATGGAGATGGTGAAGTAAATAGTGTGGATTATGCACATATAAGGCTGTATTTGTTGGGAATGAGTGATGATTTTCCGATAACTGATGCTTTTTGGGCTGCGGATGTAAACGGAGATAATGAAATAGATAGTTTAGATTTTGGATATATGAGAAGTTTCTTACTTGGAATAACTAAAGAGTTCCCTAAGTCTAATTCCATACAAACATCTACACCCGTATCTACACCAACATCTACACCTACACCAATATCTTCTGTTAGTCCCTATCCTGATTGGGATAAGGAGCGTTCAAGTTATGCCACTTTTACTGGTTCGGGTTATTCAGGCGGATCAGCTCTACTAGATCCTATACCCTTAGATATGGAAATCACAGCATTAAACCCTGAAGATTATAATTGTTATGGTATACAGGCAGCATTAGCAGGTGCATATCTCGAAGTAACAGGAGAAAAGGGAACTACAATAGTATATGTGACAGATCTTTACCCAGAAGGAGCTGCTGGAGCACTGGATTTATGTCCTACCTCTTTTGGTAAGCTTGATGATATGGAAAAGGGAAAAATAGATATTAGCTGGCGTATTGTTGCAGCCCCCATTACTGGAAATGTATCTTATCGTATTAAGGAAGGCAGCACTACATCATGGCTTGCAGTTCAGGTTAGAAATCATCGGTATCCTGTACTTAAGATGGAATGTTACATAAACAACACTTGGGTTGATATGAAAAAAATGCACTGGAATCATTTTGTTATAGAGAATGTGGACTCTACAACTCCTAAGATAAGGATTACCGATATCAGGGGATATGTTCTGAATGATACTATTGATGGTATTCCTGAATCGGGGGACACCGGTCCAGCTTATATTCTTGAGGGAAATGTTCAATTTCCTGAGTAAGATGACAGTTAGAAGTATATTTTGTTGAATATTAGATAATAATGTCCTTTTTTGTAGAAATATGATATAATATATAAATTAGTTATATTATGGGGTGATTTATTGTAAAAATAAGCCAAACATCATAGGATATTATTTGATGCTAAACATTGTGTATTACATAGCTTTATAATAGATATACTTGATTATGGTATTATATGTGGTTCAAAAAGGCTTCTAGTCTGTAAATGTAGTTAAAGCATCTGCATTTGCAGACTAGAAGCAGAACTTTCACAATATATGAATTAATGTATACGTTTTGCAATATCCGAAATAAATGAAAAATGTTTATCGCAAAACATATAGTTATTTTGAGTTGTAACTGATACCATAAACAGGGACACAAAAAGGTATTCCATTAATGATGACAACGAAGCCGACATAAATTGTTAAATTATAACCTAGCTTAAGAAGTTTACAAAGTGAAATAAAAACATACTATATTTCAGTAGTTTCTATAAACTCATATCCTTTAAACCTTTTTCAATTTAAAAGCAGGTTTCATATTTATTAGGTATTTTCATAATTGTAATATCTAGTAGTGACATAAATGTCTGCTTATCCTATTTTAAGTATTTATATAGTATCTAAAAAGTCTCAATGTATATCGTGGAAGTTCAAAAATATCTAAAAAGTGGAGCATTATTTTGTTGTGTAAAAAAGTAAAAAAACTATCCTGTAAAAAGAAAGTAAAAAACTGTTGAAATATGTAAATCATATGTATAAAATAAATACTGGAAATAATCAAAACTATACCCAAAATTCGCCACGATTTGAAACTTATATACTCATTAGTAAAAATCAAGTGGGTTTGAGGCTGTTTTAGGAGAACTAATTGATAAATATAGTTTAATTTGTAGAATAACACTTAATCCTTGGGGGAGATAGTATGAGAAACTTAAAATATATTTTTCCAGAAAACAAGACAAAAAGTATAAATCGTTTTTGTGAGATCAAAGCCACTGCATCTTACATACCAGAAAAGTCAATTAATAATGAGCAAATTATTGAAAAATTTGGATTGCCCTTTAAACCTTCTTTTATTTCAAAATCTTTAGGAGTCGAATCAAGGTTTATTGCTGAAGATAATCAATCGGATAGTGATCTTTTGGTGATCTCGGCTGATAAATGTCTAAAACAGTCTAACATTAAAGCAGAGGATTTATCAAGGTTAATTGTTAATAAGTATTATGGTGATAATCTATTGCCTATGACTGCAAGTGTGTTGCAACGCAAGCTAGGAAGCAACACTGCAGTACATGCCTTTGATATAGAAGGTGGAATATCTGCTTTTCTGCATGCCCTTGATGCGGCTGCAAGATTTATAAGTACTGGAGATGAGAACATTCTCATATCCTCTGGTGGAATTAGTAGCAAAATGATAAATAAAACTGACCCAAGGGTCGCGTTTTTATTTGGTGATGGAGCAGCATCTGTTTTGGTGGGGCACTCAGAACAGCCACATATTTTAGCCAGTTATTTTTATTCAAATCATGAGTTCTATGAACTCGCCACAGCTATAACACCATTAACACTTATTGAAGAAAAACGTGCAATGACAATAGAAGAACAGATGGCTTCAGTTTATGACACCTATAGTATGGGCAATTGGAAAGAGGCAGAAACATTTTATAAAGAAGCAGTTCTTGCTGTTTCAAAGAACTTATTTTTAGAAAGTGGTCTTAAGATTGAAGATATAGATTTAGTACTTGTAACTGAAAATAATCGAAAAATATGGGAGCTTACTTTAGATGTTTTAGGAGTTAGAGAGAATAAAAGTATTTCCCTTATAAAGAGCCATGGAAACACAATGTCTGCAATGCTACCATTGCTTTTAGACAATGGGTTTGCCACAGGTCAAATTCAAAAAGGTATGAATATAATGCTGATATCGCATGGCGAAGGTTTAAGCGGTGGCGGCATTTTATATAAAGTTTAATTAAAAATTTTTAGGAGGTAGTTTATTAAAATGAATGAGAAAGATGTTTTTGAAAAGGTAAAAGAGATTGTAGTGGACTATTTAAATGTGGGAGAAAATGAAGTAGACGATAGTACAAATCTTGTTGAGGATTTGTGTGCGGATTCTATTGCACTTGTAGAATTAGGTTTTCGGTTTTCGGAGACTTTTTCTATACCTATGGTTGAAGGCGATTCGGAACTGTTTGTTATGGATAATTTAGTAAAATTCATAATAAAAAAAATGCACAACTAAAAATACATCTTAGTGAAATTAAGACAATAAAGTTTTTAAGTGGAGAATAAAATGGATAGAGAAATTAATTTTCCTGAAATAAGACCTCTTAATATTGACAGATATGCTAGGATTGTTTCCACAGGGATCGGATTACCTAAGAGTGTCGTTACAAATCAGGACATCATTGATGAGTTTAATATGATTGCAACAGATAGAGCGGTCCAGTTTTCCTTAGGAATAAAAGAGAGAAGATGGAGTGACTTTGGTGAAAAAGTAGAAGACCTTATGATGGCTGCGGCAAGCCAATGTCTTGAAAGAGCTAACATTAGTATAGAAAAGGTGGATCGGGTAATTTTTACAAAGTTGTTCGGCGATTATCAGGTTCCTGCAAATTCTATAGGCTTGTTAAAGAAGTTTGATGTAAGAAAGGGAATACCTGCCTTTGATATTTGTTCTGCATGTAGCGGTTTTATGCATGCAATGGATCTTGCTATACGTTATATTGCTACAGGAGATGGTTATGTACTCATTTTAGGTGGAAGTGTAATGGCTAAGTGTATTCGTTTATGGAAAAAACCAGATCCTAAGACTGTATTTTTGTTTGGGGACGCAATTGTTGCTATGCTTATAGGTTATTCGGAAATAAAGAGCTTTATGGCTTCTTATTTACTTACTAATCATTATTTGTATGAAAATGCAAAAATAAATTTTGGGACAGAATTTTTAAGAGAAGGTATGAAAGATTTAGAACCAAATATTTTCTTTATGCGAATATCCGATGGTAATGTTGTTTTTAATAGCTCTGCAAAACACTCAAAAATTATTGCAGAAAAACTTCTCAATGAGACTGGACTTTCAATTGAGGATATAGATTATTTTGTTACATCTGATCAGTCCACTAAAATATGGGAAGGACAACTTGAAGCGTTGAAAATTCCAAAAGATAAAAGCGAAAGCTTGTTTTATAAGTATGGCAATACTGTTTCTGCAATGAGTCCTTTAATATTAGACGAACTTATTGTCTCTGGGCGGTTAAAAAGAGGTGATATTGTTATGATGCAAGCACATGGAGCCGGAGCTAGTAGTGGCGGTATGATATTTAAGTATTAAAACTAAAGTTTATTTTCTTAAATTAAATAATTGAAAATAACTTAAATTGCAAAAATGATTTACTTGGAGGAAATATTCAATGAACTACTGTGAATTGTTATTTGATACAAAGGAAAAGGATTTAGAACTTGAAGCATTTATCGATGCTGAAACTGGAAAGAGGCTCACATATAGAGAGCTTATTCAGGAGGTAAAAAAGACAGCAGGTTATTTAAAGTCAAAGGGTTATGTAAGTGGAGACGTAATAGCTACTCATTTATACAATAGTATAGAAGCAGCAGTTATTTTGTTGGCAATTCAGTATATTGGCGGTGTTATATGCCTAATAGATCCTTTATATAAAGCAAATGAGGTTTTATACTATATTGAAGACTCTAAAGCAAAAGGATTATTTACCCACTTAAGTAATTCACAAATTGAGTTACCTCTAAACATGAAAACTAACATCATTGATATTAAAGAATTTGAAATTGAAGTGCAGAGTTCTAAGTACGAGGAAGAAGGATTTTACAGCTACAAAGAGAATGAACTTTGTATGTTGCTATATACATCGGGTTCAACATCAACACCGAAAGGAGTAATGCTTACAACGGGGTGTTTATTTACTTTTTTAGAAAAAAGTAATATTTCAATGTATCGTTATACAAAAGAGGATAGAATACTATGTTTTGTACCCTTTTCCCATGGATTTGGATCGGTTTCTATTTTAATTCCATCATTATACGGAAAGTCGGCTATCGTATTTTTGAGATCCTTTCAGCCTATAAAAATTTCCGATGCTATAAACACTGAAAATGTAACACATATTTTTGGAGTCCCAACTCATTATCAACAGCTTTTAAGATATGAGGCGTTACATGATACGTTAAGAAAACTTAAAGCGGCCTTTGTAGCTGCGGCTCCTCTAAATTATGAAACAGCCATATCTTGGTACAAAACTACAGGGATATACCTAGATGAAGGCTATGGCATGTCTGAGACTACCACACTTATTTCAACTAGAATGAATATGTTACCCGAACCTGCAGGAAATGTTGGTTTTCCTCCAAAGGGTATTTTGGAGATTAATGCTGTTGATGAAGAAGGTAATATATGTCCAGATGGGGTTATAGGTGAACTCAGGATTAGAGGAAGAGGTTTAATGTTAGGATATTTAAACAGACCTAAAGAAACAGCTGAAATATTAAGGGACGGATGGATATATTCAGGGGACCGTGGATATAGAAGAAGTGATGGTTCTTTTGTGATATGTGGCAGAAAAAAGGATGTTATTAATGTTGCAGGCCTTAAGATTTCTCCCCTTGAAGTAGAGGCGGCAATAAACTCCCATGAGGATGTAGTTGATTCAGCAGCTGTAGGGCTCGAAGATAGTACTTATGGCGAAGTAGTAAAGGCTTTTGTAGTATTAAAGGACGGTGCAAAAGTTTCTGAAAGGGATCTAATCAAGTATGTTTCAAAGAAAATTGCAAACTTTAAAGTGCCAAAATTTATTAAGTTTCTTGATGAGTTTCCAAGAAATAACCTTGGAAAAATTGATAAAAACGCACTGAAGAATATAGAGAATAAGAAGATATAAATTCAATGTCAACATAATTTTACTTAATTCTTTACAGATAGTTGGAGGTTTTAAAATGAAGAAATATTACTATCCTGCACAAAGAGTAGCAGTGGTAGCGATGGGTTGTTATATGCCAGATGCTGCTAATATAAATGTGCTTTGGAACAATATTTTAGCAAAAAAGATTTCGATAAAAGAAATACCAGATAAATTTTTTAATAAGTCAGTATTTTATAGACCAGAGGTTTTCGGTAAGGCAAATAAGAAAGATAAGAGTTATACAAAAGTTGGAGCCATACCTGATGATCTTGAATTTATGGCACTTAGCAGGAAATATAAAATCCCACCGGCAGTTAGTGCATATATGGATATAAATCAAAAGGCAACGATATATTGCGTAGATCAGGTGATGAATCAGTTAAAAAACAATCTCCCAAAAGAAAAAACGGCGGTTATACTTTGTTCTGGAGCTCCCGGAACTAAGTTTGAAAACATTGTAAGAAGAACTTTTTTCAGTAATGTTGAAAATCACATACTTAATCATTCTGAAGTATATGGTAAACTACCCCAGATGGAAGGTGTACTAAAAGATGTATCCGATGTGATACTAAAAGAAACTCAACTAATAACAGAAGACTCCACTACAGGATATCTGCAAAACATAACAGCAGGTAGAATTGCCAATATTTTTGACCTATGGGGACCTTCTTATGTAGTGGATGCTGCATGTGCATCTTCACTGCTTGCAATTTCGGAAGGCGTATTAGGTCTTTTAAACTATGAGTATGATGCAGTTATTACAGGCGGTTCGGAAGTAACCATTACAGAAGTGGGATTAGCTGCATTTAGCGGGATAAATGCTTTGTCACCGGATGGTTCTTACCCTTTCGACTCTAGGGCAAATGGCTTTGTTATGGGGCTTGGTGGAGGAATAGTTGTTCTTAAAAGACTTTCCGATGCTTTAAGAGACGGAGACTATATCCATTCAATAATATCCGGATACTGCATGGGAAGTGACGGTAAGGGTAAATACATTGCAGCACCGAGTGAGGAAGGTCAGATAAGGGTTATAACTGGAGCTTGCAATATGGCCGGTTATTCCGCTGGCACTATTGAAATGGTTGAGGCTCACGGGACAGGAACTATTGTCGGCGATGTAGTTGAAGTAACTTCATTGAAAAAGGCCTTTGAAGAACTTGGAGCAAAAAAAGAAAACAACTGTGGATTAGGTTCAATAAAGTCAAATATAGGGCACTTAAGAAATGCTGCAGGAATAGCAGGATTTATAAAAGCGTCTCTAGCGATAGAAAATAAAATTTTGCCTGCAACTGCAAATGTAAAGCAGGTAAATCCAAAACTACAATTGGAAAGCTCTCCTTTTTATATATTGACTGAAAATAAGGAATGGGTAGAAAATCCACTACACCCTAGAAGAGCGAATATAAGTGCTTTTGGGTTTGGAGGGATTGATTGCCATGTTTGTGTGGAAGAATTTAGACCAGAATTTTTACAAAAAAGTTATACTTTTTGTAATAGAAATAAATCAAAGGATAAGAAGGGTGCTGAAGAAGCAGTGTTCTTTTCCGGCGACTCTCTACAAGAGGTATGTGCATCCATAAGAGAGTTCATTGCGAATAAATCGGAAGAATCCTTTGAACAAGTAGTATATTCAAATAATTTATCAGCTTGTAATAATAATGAATGGCGTGTATCAATTTGTGCTTCTTCAATGGAACAAGTAAGAGACAAATTACAATTGATAGAAGAGTATATAGATAAAAATAAGCTTGAGGACTCTCATTTACTTGGATTAAAGGGGATTTATATTGGGAATGGGACTAAAACCGATTCGTCTCAAATTGCATTTATGTTTCCGGGACAAGCATCCCAATACCCAAATATGCTTAAGGAGCTGTATGATAATTACTCTATGGTAAGGTCTTTCTATATCAAGACTGATGCCATGTGGAAGGCAAAATACGATTACTCTTTGATGCCTCTGATATTTGGTGAGGACGAAGAACAATTGAAGGCAGAGCTTAAAAACACAAGAAATACTCACCCTGCAATGTTTGTGAGCAATATGGCAATGTATAAACTGCTTGAGGAAGCAGGTATCAAAGCTGACTATATGATTGGTCACAGTTTAGGAGAGATTACTGCTCTTTATGCTAGTGGTGCATTAAGCTTAAAATCAGCTGTAAATATAATTGGTGAAAGAGGTTTTTCCTTCGACAGAATAGATGTGGACAGTCGGGGTAAGATGATAAGTTTAAAGGAAAAGGCGAAAAAAGTAGCAAAAATAATAAAGGACAACGATTTTAAAGTAAGCATTGCAAACATAAACTCTCCTGAGCAAACTATAGTTGGAGGAAATAATGAACAAATAGCAAAAATTATTGAGTTTTTAAATAAGGAAAGCTATAAATATACTGAGCTTAATGTGTCCCATGCTTTTCATACAGAGGTGGTGTCAAAAGCAGCCGATGAGTTTTCAAATAGAATAAAGGAAATTAATTTTAGTGAACCAAAATGCAAGGTAATGGCATGCCACCGGGTAGATTATTATAATAGCAGTAAATCAAGCCTTGAAAAAATGCATGATACACTGAAGGAACAAATGCTATCGACAGTTATGTTTACCGATTCGGTACAAAAGCTTTACGAAGAAGGGGTAAGAGTATTTATAGAAGCAGGACCGTCAAATGTTTTGACTAATCTTGTCAAAACTATTCTATCGGACAAGGATGTAAAGATAGTAAATACCAATATTAAGAATAAATCTTCGGTGGACACATTTAAGCAAGCTATGGCTATATTGTTTGCCCATGGGGTTGAAGTGAATTATGTTCCTTCCAATAAAATTTTAGGTTTGTACAAGGAAAACATAGATACCGTTGTGTATCAAGTGGAGTCTAAACCGGTTGACACAGCTAATTCAAATAAACTTACACAAAACCATGACCTAACAAACAGCTGTCCAATGAATAAAGTAGATATGCCGTTTACACAACCAGATACTTTCGAAGAAAAAACTAAAGAGAGTATAGTTTACAGTGGTGTAGCGGTAGGCTTGCCGGGTTCCTTCAAAAAGGCTTTTGATGATAATAACTTTGAGTACATAACTGAAGGCAAAAACATGATAGAATTGTTGACGGATGATGAAGCTCGAAGTATATATGATTTAAATATTACAAGACTTATAAAAACTGAGAAAGAGACTATATTCAAAAGAATTGAATCAATAAATGAGGTAATCCATTTTGCCGGAAAGTTCGGTAAAATGGATATGATAAACGATTATCTCATTGATGAGACAATATTAGCTCAAATGACTCAAGCAATATGTGCCGGTGTTGCGGCAGGTTATGAAGCATTAAAAGATGCAGGGATTCCTCTTGTCAGGGAATATAGAAATACGACCTCTGGTCCAACACTTCCGGGAAGATTTGTATTGCCTAAAGAAATGCAGGATGATACCGGTATAATCTATGCGAATGGATTATGGCCTATTGAATCTGTAATTGTTGAAGTATCAAAGTATACAGCGGCAAAATTCGGGTCAAGTACAAGAAGGGAAGTATTAAATTTCTTTGAATCGATTATTTCAAAAGTAAGTGACCACGATACAAAGAAGCTATTGGCTGATTGGTTTACTATGTATTATTCTAGGCTTTCTACTTATCCTGGTGAAGCTGATGTATATGAGTTTAATCATAATTTTATGAGTGTATTGTCCTCACAGGCAAATAACAGGCTTGCCCAGTTTATAGGTGCAACAGGACCGAATATGTATATAAATACAGCCTGTTCCTCAAATGCAAGTTCCATAACAGTTGCAGAGGATATGATACGAGCAGGACATGCCCGTAGGATGATTGTAATAGGTGCGGATATATCCACTACAAAGGATTTATTGCCATGGTTTGGTGCTGGATTCTCAAGTATTGGTGCTCTTACCGAGTGTGATAATTTGTTTGAAGCTGCAGTTCCCTTCGATAATCGAAGGAGTGGAATGATTTTAGGTTCTGGTGCTACAGGTATTGTAATTGAAAGAGAAGAAGATGTCTTAGAACGAGGAATGAATGGTATCTGTCGCCTTTTAGGAACCCATTTATTCAATTGTGCTGGACATCAGTCAAAAGTAGATGCTAATAAGCATTGCATAGAATTAGACAGGTTTATTACAAAGATGGAAAAGAAACATTGCCTAAATCGGAACAATATCGCTTCAAAACTAGTATATTGCTCTCATGAGACTTATTCCCACAAACCCGGTTGTTCTTATATGGAGAAAGTTTCTCTAGAAAGGGTTTTTGGAGAGAAGTATAGAGAGATTAAAGTCATTAATACAAAAGGAATGACCGGACACATAATGGGGGCATCCATTGATGAGGCAGTATCTGCTAAAGCATTGCAGTATCAAAAAATCCCTCCTGTTGTAAACACAAAAGAAATAGATCCAGAGCTTGAAGGGCTTAATCTCTCAAAGGGCGGGGAATATGAGTTTGATTATGTGTTAAGAGCTGTAGCAGCTTTTGGAGGTCAAGGCAATTATCATCTTATGCAAAGAATTGCAAAAGGAAAGGAGAGAATTGTTGATAATAAGGCTTATAGAGAATGGATAGAGAAGATTTCTTCAAAGGATGCAGAACTTAAAAATTACGGCAGGATTTTAGTTGCAGAGGATATATCATCAGACAATTTCCCTATAAATGCTGGATATATGGAGGCGGCACCGGTAGCAGAAATCACAAGGGATGAGGCGACTTCGCAGTTCGTTAGGGCTGATGATTTTAAAAAAGCAAGTATTGAAGCTCCTACTACTATAGATACACAACAAATAATTGATGATATTCTTTCGATTTATTCTGATGTGACTCGGTATCCTAAAGATATGCTGGATTTATCTATGGAACTTGAGGCGGATTTAGGAGTTGATACATTAAAGCAAGCAACCATATTTTCAAAGATTGCTAAAAATTTCAATTTAAATGTTATTGAGATTCAGGGTGCTTCAAATTACAATACGATTGGTCAAATGATTGATTTTGTTGTTAATAAGACCAATGCTGCGATTACTGACCTTGAGCCTCAGGAAAATAAACATAGCCAAAACTTAGTAGAAGTTGAAAAGCACAAATCAACAAAGGTCGATTGTGAGACTGAAGTACTAAAGCTGATTTCGGAAATCACATTATATCCTGTTGAACTTCTTGATAAGGATATGGAAATGGAAGCGGATTTAGGTATAGATACTGTAAAACAGGCAACTATTTTTTCGATGTTAATTGAAAAATATGGAATAGATGAAGATGAAGCTGGTAGTATTTCACAGTATCGCACTATAGGAGAATTAATTGAATTAATTAAAAAATATACGGATAAAATTGACTTTGTTCAATCGCAAGTTACAACAACTTCTATAGATAATCAAATTAATAAAATTGATTTTAGAGAAGATAAAACAATGGTTCCTCATAACCTTTCCATTAAGGATGAAGTTATGAAAATAATTTCTGAAATAACTCAATATCCTGTAGAAATGCTAGAAGAGGATATGGAAATGGAAGCAGATTTAGGTGTTGATACTATTAAGCAAGCAACTATCTTGTCTGAATTGAGTAAAAAATTCTGTGTTGGTGAAGACACAAACTTTATACCATCAGAGTTTAAAACAATTAAATCACTTATTGAGACAATAAAAAGTATTTATGATGATGAAACTAGTGTTAAAAGTGTAGATATAGTTGCTAAAAGCGATACAGAGGCTAAATTTAAAGACACAAACTCAGAACAAGCTGAGAATATGTCTTATAGGGAGCTTAGTCTTCAGTATCCGGTAGTTGTTGAAGAAAAAATCGGAAAAAAGTGCTTTGACCTAAAAGACAAAAATATACTTGTAATAGGTGATAATTCTGAAACTGTTCGAGCAACGGCAAAGTATTTAGGTAAAATTTCATCTAATATCTTTGAAATTATATTTGACAAGAAGGAAAACCAACTAGCTATAGAAAGTAAAATCATAAATATCATTGATACCTTTAAGAAAATAGACGCTGTATTAGATTTAAGTCATATAGGTGAAAACATTGATTTTGAAGGCTTGTCCATAGAAAACGAAGAGGATATATTGGATAAAAATAGTATCGATAGATTCCTTTTTTACAAGGAACTTTCTAAAAATATTGATAATCCTGAAATGAGAATTATATGTACAGTTTCTATGGATGGATGTTTCGGCTTTAATAAGCAGGATACTTTGAAGACAGATCCTTTTTATGGGGCACTGTGTGGCTTTTATAAAGGTCTTCGTAAGGAATTTGTGAAATCAAAGGTAAAAGTTTTAGATTTAGGTAATCCAAAAGATATCAAACTGACAAGCGATTTGTTTTCTATCCTAAAGAAGGAATTTGAGGAGGGCTTTGATAGTTACGAGATAGGATATAATAACAACAAAAGAATTACTTTAAAACTTGCTAATGTGGATCGTTCAAACCTTATTCCTACCTTAAATTTTGATTATAAGCATTTTGTTATTACTGGTGGCGGAAATGGAATAACAGCGGAGATTATCCGAGAAATTTCTAGAAATACAAAGGCGAAATTTTCAATTATAGGAAGAACGTCTATTCCTTCCGATATAGATGAACTTTCAAGGTTAGAGCTAAATGAGCTAGAACAAAAGAAGACTGAAATATATGACCAACTAAAAAAAGAAGGTAAAAAAGCAACTCCTTCTGAGGTTCAAAAAAAGTTCTCATACCTAACGAAAGCCATTTTGGTGCACAAACTCTTAAAGGAGGTTAGAGAGAATGGATGTGAAGCCTCCTATTATTCTTGTGATGTGTCAAATTTTGAGGACTTAAAGGTAGCAATGGACAAAGCGATATCAAACTATGGTCCGGCAAATGTTGTAATACATGGTGCCGGCATTGAAAAAAGCAGACTACTAGGGCAAAAGACAAAAGCAGAGTTTGATGAAGTATTCTCCGTCAAAGCAAAAGGCTTGTGTAATTTATATCGATTGTTAGATAAAAATGAATTAAAGCTGCTCATTGGGTTTTCATCCATATCCGGAAGATTTGGAAATGAGGCTCAATTGGATTATTGTGCTGCAAACAATTTTATAAGTAGTTTTATGTCCGTTGTTTCGTCTAAGAATAAAGGAATAAGAGCTATAAGTATTTCATGGTCTGGATGGAAAGACCTTGGGATAGCGTGGAGAAATGAGTTTGTTAAGCAAAATTCTGAAGGAATGGGGCTTCACTTAATTGAACCGGAAAGGGCAAATGCAGAGTTTCTAAATATATTATTTAGTAAGCTAAGCATAAATGAAATTGTTATAAGTAAAGGACTTGGCCCTGCTTTTCTCAAAGAAAAATGGCATGGCATAAAACATAATGTACCAATGATTGATTGGTTGAGTGAAAAAGACGGTAAAATAAAAAAAGTTTATAAAGTATTTTCTGTTAAGGCAGATCCTATTATAAATCATCATAGGCTTGGAAGCACTCCATTAGTGCCCTTGGTGGCATATCTTGAAATTGGAGCACAAACCCATAGCTTAATTTATGAAAAAAATAAACACTACTGCTTCAGAGACATTAAGATTTATAACCCTTTGAAGCTATTTAATGAAAAAGCTCAGGAGATAGTCATGACGTTAGAGGAGAATTCTTCTAGTCAATCTCTTGAGGCAATTATATATAACTACTTTAAGCCAAAGATCGGTTCTGGAAAAATGGTTGACATAGCTTCGATGAAAATATCGGGAGAAATTGGAGACTTTGAGTCTTTGATGGAGAACCTTAATATTGAGACTGAAGATATGGCTGAGGGGTTAGTAAGTGAATCACTAGAAAGACTTAGGAAAAAACATAATAGTGCAATACAGTTAGGGCCTCTGTTTATGGATGATAAATCCGCAAAAATAAATAGATATAGATACAATCATAATGGTGCGGTAATGATAGTATCATTATCCGAAGAACAAATAAAAAATAAAAAGTATGATGTGCAAAATCTGCTATTTAATCCTGCATTTGCTGATACCTTGATGCAGACTTGTGGTATTCATGCTTCAGGAGGAGATAATAATGTTTTTCTACCTGCCGAAATAGGTGAATTTGGAGTGATAAAGGTACCAAAAGAGCCGGGGCTGTTCAAGTCCTATGCAAAGCAGACTAAGAGCAGTGATTCTGAAAAAGTATATAATGTTATATTGTTAGATGATAAGGGTGAAATATGCTATTATGCAAAAGACGTTATTGTAAGGCGTATAAGTCAATGAGTACAGCGTTTAAAATTAGTAGTTTCCTTGAGACTAATAGTAGGGTTCACGAATTTGAATATGAAGTAATGGATATGAGAAGGGTGGGAGAGAAGGATATAAACCTTCTCTCTGTACTTTCAGAAGAGGAAATACGGCAGCTGGATTCGCTAAAAATCGAAAAGAATAGAATACAGTGGATTGCTGGAAGGTATGCAGTTAAATCTGCGTTGTTTAAGTACAAACTACAGAGGGCAGTACTAATGGATCTTTCGTGTATTGATGTATTGAAGGGTGAGGATTCTTCTCCCTTCATTCCTCAATATCAGGACATATGTGTTTCTATTACACACTCCTTTCCATATTGTATAGCAATAGTGTCAAATAAAAAAATAGGAGTAGATTTAGAGGGGATTAGTGAACCAAATGAGTCGCTGATAAGATACTTTTATTCAACTGAAGAGAAGAATATTTTAGAGAATTTAAAGAAAACCGACGAGTATTGTCAAAGGGCAATGATATTTTGGACAAGGAAAGAGGCAGTATCAAAACTACTCAAACTTGGTATGAGAATGGATTTTAGAGAATTAAATACATCGAAGAATGAAATGACTATAGGCAATTACTATATTTACCTTAAGTCTTACATATGTGGCGAATTTGCTTTATCAATTGCAAGCGAATGAACCTCCAAAAAAAACTATTATTGAAAAATATAGATATCTTGTATAGAATAAATATGATCAATTTCCTTATACAACTAGTCGTGGAACTTGTAGTATGGTAGGTATTGAAATATTTATAGTACGGAAGGATGGTAATACATGGGAACTTTTTTGCCTATTTTATTGACGTTGTTACCTATTGCAGTAATACTTTGTATGCTTATAATCTGGAAGAAACCAGCAGATCTAAGCGGAGTTGTAGGATGGATTATTATATCCATTATTGCGATGTATTTCTTTAGAACATCACCGGAGGTTATTGCACGCTCAACTTTGGCTGGTTTTATAAAATCTTTTCCAGTTTCATTGATAGTTGCAACTTCACTTCTTCAAATGGCGTTTATGGAAAAAACCGGGGCTTTAAAAAGAGTTATTATATTTATGAAAACAATAGCTAGTGAGGATAAAGCTGTTCAGATTATGATGCTAAGCATTGGATTCGGTACGTTGATGGTTGCAGTAGGTGCAACACCAGTATCTATTCTTCCGCCAATTCTCATTGCAATGGGGTATTCTACTTATGTTTCAATAGCATTGCCGGCTATTGGCTATGACTCTTTATGTACATACGCATTACTAGGTGCTCCTGTGGTGGTTTTTTATGATATAGCAAATGGATTTATTACAAAGAATAATTTAGGTCCAGAGTTGTCTTTAGCACAGATAGGAAGCGTATTCTTTATGTTTTTGCCTATTGTGTCTACCTTGATAGGCTTTTGTATGCTGTGGATAGTAGATAAATGGAAGGGAATAAAGCAAGGCTGGGTTCCATGTATCATAACCGGAATTGTAATAGGAGTAGTTTCGTTCTTTACAAATAAATATGAGAACCTTGTGACTTTGACGGGCGTATTAGCTGGTATAGCAGTAATTGTAGCAATGGCGATATATTTAAAGATTAAAGGTCAAAAAGTTATTGATAGAAGTAAGCTCAATAAGGAAGAAATGGAATACGAAAAGAAATATCCACTTTGGAAGGCCTTTATGCCTTGGATTATTCTTATTGTTTTGATTTTAGCCCTGAATATCCCAAAGAGCATTTTTGATTTCTTGTATAAAGATATGACTATGCCTATATCAGGTTTGTCCGCTGATTTTAGTGAAGTAATAAAGACTAGAGTTTTCTGGAATGCTTATACTTGGATTTTGGTAAGTACTATATTATCTATGTTTTTTATAAGACCTAAAGCATCCGAAATTAAAGAAACCTTAAAAGTCTGGAAAAAGAGAGCACCAAGGCCGTTTTTTTCAGCTGCAATTTTCTTTGCTATTGGTGAAATAATGAATATGTCAGGGTTTAGTATTTCAGAGCAGGGATACACTGTAAATAGTATGGTACAAGTTCTAGCAGGTGCCTCATCGAGTGTATTTCAAGGAGCTTATGGTTTTGTTGTAGGCTTTATAGGTCTTTTTGGAGGGTTCTTAACAGGAAGTGAAGCTTCTACGATAGCTATGTTTGCTAAATATACAATGACAACAGCAGAGGGTCTGGGCTTAGGGATTCCCGGTATAGTAATTATTACAGCGGCATTGGCATTTGGAGGTGGACTTGCAAGTGTTGTATCACCTTCAAAACTTCAAAATGCAGCAGCATCAATAGATAAATTGGGTGAGGAAAACAAGGTCATGAGAGCTGCTTTTGTTTTTTCTCTTATTCTTACCTTTGTGACCTCTATATTTGCCTTGATACTTCTTAATGTTATTAAAACAATAGGATGAGTATTGAAATAATTTTGTAAAGAAATTGAAATATATTTGTAATTGTTTTCCAGTAAGAATGCTTGTAATATAATATTAGAGTTTTAAAAGATTTTAAGTTTTCTAATTATGTCTATTTTCAAGAGATTAGAATGGTCGGTTCTGAAAGGGTAATTCTAATAAGTTTAATTTTAATATCTTAAAAAAACAGGAGATGTTGTTCCCCCTTACTCCTGTTTTTTTGCTGTATAAAAATATTTTTATTTATAAGAAATGCATAATCTTGATTTTTATCTTGCAAAAATGTAATATTATAAGGTGATAATTATTATGATAAGCTGAGGTTTGTAGTGACAAATACTATAGTGAAGCTTTATTACAATTTTTCTGGAGGTTTAAATGGGAACTGAGGACAAACTTGATTTGAAGGCAAAAGTTGAAGTGGAGAGCAATTTAGAGCTATATAGAGTAGTTGATTTTCTTAATAAGAATCTTAAAGAGAAAAATTTAATTTTTGGACTAAGTAAAAAGGAAAATAAAATGACATTATCCATTTATGAAACTTAATTGAATACGTTTACGAAAAGTATATAAAAGAATTAAGAAAAGTATAGTGTTCTAAAAATTATTGTTCATGTATATTTAAAGCATTTATTTTTAATTATACATGTATAACTAAAGAGGAGAAAAATAATGGAGACAAAAAGTAATGACTTAATAAGAAAAATACAGTCAAGTATGCCGAGTTTTAGTAAAGGTCAAAAACTAATTGCAAACTTTATTATTAATCATTATGGTAAAGCTGCTTATATGACAGCTGCCCGATTAGGAGAAGAAGTAGGTGTAAGTGAATCTACTGTTGTAAGATTTGCAAGCGAAATAGGTTTTGACGGATATCCAAAGCTACAGAAGGTGTTAAAAGAACTAATTAAAAGTAAACTGACCTCTGTTCAGAGAATGGAAGTATCCTCTAACAGGATTAGTGAGGACAATATAATAAAAAGTGTTCTCCAATCGGATATGGAAAAAATAAAATTAACTCTTGAAGATATAGACACAAGTACATTTAATAATGCTGTAGAAAGCATTTTAAATGCCCGAAAAATATATATTTTAGGTGTGAGAAGTTCTGCACCACTTGCTAGCTTTTTGGGTTTTTACTTTAATCTGATATTTGATAATGTAAGATTAGTGCATACAACTAGTGTTAGTGAGATGTTTGAACAGATTATTTATGCTTCGGAAAATGATGTGGTAATCGGAATAAGTTTTCCAAGATACTCTAAAAGAACTATTAATGCTTTGAGATTTGGAAAAAGACGTGGTGCAACGGTTATATCTATTACTGATAGTCTAGAGTCACCACTTGCACAGTACTCCGATCATTCACTTATTGCTAGAAGCGATATGGCATCTTTTGTTGATTCCCTTGTCGCACCTCTTAGTGTTATAAATGCCTTGATTGTTGCAATAGGTATTAGAAAAAAGAATCATGTATATGATGTTTTCGAAAACCTGGAAAAAATTTGGGAAGAGTATCAGGTTTATGAGAAACATGATGAACATAACGAACATAATGAAGCAGTAACTCAAAAAGAAACTGACATATAATGCTAAGCGTATTTTAGTGTCTAGGGCACAATATAATAATACTTACTAATAGATTGAAGTAGTGATAATAAGGACGTTTTACAGAGTATTATATAATACAAAAAATGAATAAGAGGGAAAATCATGAGTAAAAAAGTTGTGGTTATAGGAGGAGGTCCTGCAGGAATTCTTGCTGCAGGAAAGGCATCTGAGCTTGGTAAGGATGTTGTGCTTGTTGAAAAGAACGATAGATTGGGAAAGAAAATTTTAATATCAGGTAAGGGAAGATGTAATATCACAAATAATACCGATATTGAAGGTTTGCTTGAGAATATTCCTGGTAACGGGAATTTTTTATATTCTGCTTTTTACACGTTTTCCAATACAGATATTATAGAGCTTTTGCATAGATATGGTCTTGAGACAAAGGTTGAAAGAGGGGGTAGGGTTTTTCCTGTATCAGACAGAGCTAAAGATGTGGTGGATACTCTCGCTAGGTATTTAAAAGATGCAGGTGTTAAAGTTCGACTAAATTCACCAGTATCCGAGATCTTGGTAAAAAATAGTGAAGTCAATGGTGTAATGTTTAAAGATGGAAATACAATTGAATGTGATAGTGTAGTGCTTTGTACAGGAGGAGTATCTTACCCCGGCACAGGTTCAACGGGTGATGGTTTTAAAATAGCGAGAAAAGTTGGTCATGAAGTTGTAAAGCTTCGTCCATCTCTTGTACCGTTGATAGCTTCAGAAAAGTGGATAGGTGAGTTGCAAGGTTTATCGCTTAAGAATGTTTCAGTAACCCTCATAAATGAAAAAGGTAAAAATATTTATTCAGATTTTGGAGAAATGCTTTTTACACATTACGGGGTTTCCGGACCTATAATTTTAAGCTCAAGTAGACATATTCTCGCCTATAATTTTAAAGGAATAAGTTTGGTAATCGACTTGAAACCTGCCCTTGATGAGCAGAAACTTGATGAGAGAATAAGGCGGGATTTTGAAAAGTTCTCAAGAAAGCAATTTAAAAACTCATTAGATGAGCTACTTCCTCAAAAATTAATTCCTGTGGTGATAAAGCTTTCTCAGATTTCTCCCGACAAGTTTGTAAATCAAATAACAAAAGAAGAACGAAGAAAATTAGTTAGTATATTGAAAAAATTCACACTTACTATAGTAGGAGCAAGACCCATTGACGAAGCAATTGTCACGGCAGGAGGAATTTCAACTAATGAAATAAATCCTTCGACTATGGAATCAAAATTAATTAAAGGGCTTTATTTTGCAGGTGAAGTAATTGATGTTGATGCTTATACCGGTGGGTTTAATCTAACAATTGCATTTTCAACTGGCTATTTAGCGGGTATGAATTGTTAAAAGATTTTAAAAAAATATTTTCACCCGATTAAAAATCTGATTTGAAGGGTTTTGAAGCTTTGGTATTTTATAGGTTGAATTTTAGAAAAGGTCTAAGAGTATTTTTTAAATCATTTTAGCATATTATTTTTATGGTGACAATTATATATATGCGGGAGATGATTATAATGAAAATTGTTGTATTTAAAGCTGATAAGAAAAAGGATAAAATCAGCAAGAAATCTGTATCGCGTTTTATAAACTTTGGTATTGAGAGAGTTTTGTTCTTTGCTTTTGTCTGTATTTTTATAGCCATTATCTTTGTTCAGGGTACTTTGCTTAATCCATCACTAAGACCATACCTTATAAAAGACGAAATGGCTGATGGGAGACCTTTAGCTTCGGAGGAATATTTGTATAGAGAAGGTGAAATTTCTATAGCACTTTTAGAAAGTGAAAACAATGAAGATTTAAAACTGCTAGTCAATGGAGATGAAGTTGCAGTATTTAATCAAAATCGTATAACACTTTCAGTAAAAGACGGTGATGTGATAGAAGTAGATGCAAGTTTGACAGAACGCGAGACGGAGCTAGAAATAATTTCAGCGAGTGAAAATATATCGGGAGTAGAGGTTGGTAAAAAAATAAAGGTTAATTCAAACATTGAAGAGATAACTAGAATCTCAATAGAGTAACAACCTTTAATTACATCGAATAATTTTTATTGTCTTAAAACAACAATTACTATATAATATATTAGGTGGTTTATGTAAAAGCCATTTTGCTTTTGGATTTATTCTTTCAATCCGATTATAAAATGGTGTCTTTGCACTAAGTGTATAGGCTTTTTATCAACATTTTTGCAATATGTTTATAGAAATGCTTTAGGGTGCTATCATAAGAATATAGGATGGATAAAAGATGATTAGAGAATCTAATGAGATAAAAAGCTTTGGAAGTAAGGAGATAGCGTCGGCAGCAATTAAGATTGCCTTGACTTCAGGTAGAAACGAAGAAAAATTATACCAGACTGATTTTCTTAATACTGGTATACATACTTGTGCTGTTGATTACGGAGGAGAATTTATAACTTCTGTTATGAAAATTGTTGAAAGAGCAGTAGTAGCTTCGAAAAGAGAAGGCGTGATTACAGACAATCATACTGAAGAGGGAGCTGTTGCTGGTGCGACAAGAGAAGCATTATCCCAAATAATTCCTAAGGCGATAGGTTTAAATGTTGGAGGCAAAATAGGTATTGCAAGGTATAAAAACCACATAAGTGTAGCGATATTTTTTGGGATTGGTCTTCTTCACTTAAATGAAGTTTCAATAGGACTTGGGCACAGAGTTGTTTAGACTGTTGTTTGTTTTTTGAAAATCGATATAATTGTTATTTTTTGGATAATCGTAATGTAGTATGGTATAATGGAGGTAAAATCAATGGTTAGAGCTGTTAGAGGAGCTACAACTGTCGAAAATAATGATGCAGTCGAAATGCTTCGTGAGACAGAAAAGCTTCTTGTTGAAATAATTGAAAAAAATAGATTGAAAGAAGAAGACATCATCAGTATAATTTTTACTGTAACAAATGATTTAAATGCAACTTTTCCTGCTATTGCAGCTAGAAACCTTGGGTGGACAAGCATTGCACTAATGTGTACAAGCGAAATTCCCGTTCCGGGAAGTCTTGAAAAGTGCATAAGGGTTTTATTGCATTTTAATACAAACAAGAGAAATGATGAGATTAGATACATATATTTAAATGGTGCTAAGGTATTAAGACCGGATATAAAAACTTAATAAATTCAGGGCAACTATGATTATACGTTTTTTCTTTTATGCCTTTTAGGAGAAGAACAATAAATAAACATTAGGAGAATTATGCATGGTAAGTAACAAAAATATAACCATTGCTATTGACGGACCTGCAGGAGCAGGTAAAAGTACAATTGCTAAATTAATTTCAAAAAAACTAAAAATAGTTTATCTTGATACAGGAGCTATGTATAGAGCTGTAGCATTAAAGGCTATCAGGCAAAATATAGACACTAGTAATGGAGAAAAATTATCAGAGCTTGTCAAAGATATAAATATAAAAGTTGAATATATAAACGAAGAACAGAGAATATATTTAGACGGGGAAGATGTAAGTGATTTTATTAGAACTCCTGAAGTATCATTAGGTGCATCAAATGTAGCCGTAATACCAGAAGTAAGAATTAAGATGGTTGAGCTTCAGAGAAAAATTGCATCAAAATGCAGTGTTGTGATGGATGGTCGTGATATTGGTACATATGTACTTCCGAATGCAACATTAAAAATTTTTCTCAACGCATCTATTGATGAAAGAGCAAAAAGAAGATATCATGAACAAGTGTCTAAAGGTATTAGGGATGTTTCCTTTGAAGAAGTAAAGAAGGATATTATATACCGTGATAAGAATGACAGCAGCCGTGCATTTGCACCTTTGGCAAAAGCTCAGGATGCTATTGAAGTAGATACTACAATAATGAGTATAGATGAAGTAGTTACAAAAATATTGGAGCAGGTAGAGGGCATATGTTGATCAGTTTATTTAGGGGTTTTGTGAAAATAGTTTTTTTACTTCTATACAGAGTACAAATTATTGGTATTGAGAATGTACCACAGAGCGGACCATTAATATTATGTGCTAACCATAACGGTGAAATGGATATGTTTTTTATAGGATATAAGCTAAAGAGATTAGTTCACTATATGGCTAAGGAAGAGCTGTTTAAAAATCCAATATTAGGTGCCTTTTTTAGATGGCTAGGAGCTTTTCCTGTGAAGAGGGGTAAAGCAGATGTTGAGGCAATTAAGAATTCTTTAAGGCTTCTAGAGAATAATGAAATATTTGGTATCTTTCCCGAAGGAACCAGAATGAAAAAGAAAGATGCAAAAACAGTAAGAGCTAAGCCTGGAGTAGCATTAATCGCACAGAAGTCAGGTGCCCCAATTATTCCGGTAGCTGTTTCAGGAAGATATAGACCCTTTAGCAAAATAAAAGTTGTATTTGGTAAGCCTTTTAGTATTGATTTAGATAAAAATAAGAAATATACTAATAGTGAGTTAGTTGAAATATCTCAAAGTATTATGTCAAAAGTATATGCTCTTTTGGAGGAAAATTAGTTGGAGATTATTGTTGCAAAGTCAGCAGGTTTTTGTTTTGGAGTAAATAACGCTGTAAAACTTGTTAATGAGCTGCTTGAAACAGAAAAGTCAGGGCTTTACACCTATGGTCCGATAATTCATAACGGTCAGGTTGTAGAGCAATTAAGTTCTAAGGGCGTGGAAGCAGTTGAAAAATTAGATGATGTTATCTCTGGAAGACATATAGTAATAAGAGCTCATGGTGTTATACCACAGATTTATGATAATATTAAGAGTAAGGGCTTATTACTTAAAGATGCTACATGCCCCTATGTCAAAAAAATTCATAATCTGGTAAACGAGAAAAGTAAAGAGGGTTATGATATAATTATTGCTGGTGATAAAAACCATCCTGAAGTGATAGGCATAGACGGATGGTGCAGCAACAAAGCAAGTGTAGTTGATAGTATTGAAGATGTGGACATGCTAGAAATAAAGAATGACAAGATATGCGTTGTAGCTCAGACTACATTATCAAAGCAGAAATGGGAAAAGCTAATAAAATACTTAGAAAATAAATATGGCAAAATTGAGAAGTTTGATACTATTTGTACTGCAACAAGTACACGCCAAAATGAAGCTAGTGAGATATCAAAAAAAGTGGACTTGATGATAATTATAGGGGGCAAACACAGCTCAAATACTCAAAAGTTGTATGAAATATGTAAGGAAAATTGCCCTCTGACTTATAAAGTTGAAACTTCCGGTGAATTACCACCGGTAGATATAAAAAAAATTAATAAAATAGGTATTTCTGCCGGAGCTTCTACGCCGGACTGGGTAATTGAGGAGGTTATAAAAAAAATGAGTGATTTAAACAATCAACAAAAGGTCGAAATGAATGAGAAAGAAAGTGAAATGAATTTTGCGGATGCCTTCGAAAAGTCGATGGTTACTTTAAGAGATGGTGACATAGTTACCGGAAAGGTAATTGGTTATAATAGTGACGAGATATTTGTTGACCTTGGCTACAAATCCGATGGAATAATTCCTTTGGAAGAATACACTGACGAACCCGACTTCAAAATTTCAGATGAAGTAAAAGTTGGGGACAAAATTGAGGTGTATGTAAAAAGGGTTAATGATGGTGAAGGCAACGTATTGTTATCGAAGAAACACCTAGATGCTATCAAATCTTGGGATGAAGTTATAAAAGCTTATGAGGATAAGACATCTGTTAGAGCTATCGTTGTAGAAGTTGTAAACGGTGGAGTTATAGCAAGTGCTAAAGGTGTAAGAATTTTTATTCCTGCATCACAGATTAGTGATAAGTTTGTAAAAGATCTTCACGAGTTTTTAAAGAAACCGATTAACATTAGAATTATTGAATATAATGATAAAAAGCGTAAGCTTGTCGGTTCTGCAAGGGTTATTCTTGAAGAAGAAAAGGAAAAGAAATCTAAAGAGTTTTGGAATGATGTTGAAGTTGGAAAAGTCTACAATGGTGTTGTTAAAAGCCTTACAGACTTTGGAGCTTTTGTTGACATCGGCGGTGTGGATGGATTGATTCACATATCAGAGCTTTCATGGTCAAGAATAAAACATCCATCGGAGATCGTAAAAGTTGGCGATAAAGTCGAGGTAAGTATATTAGACCTTAAAAAGGATAAGGGAAAAATATCCCTAGGTTATAGAAGGACAGAAGACAATCCTTGGGTTAAGGCTAGTGAAAAATATAAGGTTGGAGACGTTGTTAATGTTAAAGTTCTCCGTTTTGCTCCATTTGGTGCTTTTGTAGAGCTTGAAGAGGGTATAGACGGTCTAGTCCATATTTCACAGATTTCTTCTAAGAGGCTTGCAAAACCTGAAGATGTTCTAACTTCTGGAATGATGGTAGATGCAAAGCTTCTTGAGTTTGATTTAGAGAATAAAAAGATTAGCCTTAGTATAAAAGAGGTTAAACCTATAGACCCTGCAGGTGAAGATGACGATAATACTTCTAGTGCAAATTCTGACGGTGAAAAAGTCGAAGAACCTTCAGAACACAAAGAAGAAATGGAAGTAACCTTAGGAGACATTCTTGAAAAAGATAAAGAATAATGTACTTTAGATATTCTGATGTTTGACATTATTATAAAAATCAAGGAATGTAAAACGAATTTTCTTTGATTGAAATATTAAAAAGAGCTGTTGCACTAAATTTAATGCAACAGCTCTTTTTTAGTTGTGAGCGTTGAGAAAAACTTATAAGTCAGCTTAATAAAGAGAGTAAATAAAAGAAAAAATAGAATAATCTTTAATAAACAAAGAAAATAAAAAAATTACGCTAAAAGTATTGACTTTTAAGTGGAACATGCTAAAATTAATTTTGTTGAAATTCTAAAAAATTTCAAAGACAAGAAAGGTTGTTGATATTTTTTTTAATTTGAAGGAGGAAACAAAATGAATACTTTGGGCCGTCATATACTGGCAGAAATTTACGGGTGCGATCCTGCAATTTTGAATAATCGCAGTCAAATTGAAAAAATCATGGTGGAATCCGCACTTGAAGCTGGAGCTGAGATAAGGGAAGTTGCGTTCCATAAATTCAGCCCACAGGGTGTAAGCGGAGTTGTAGTTATTTCAGAATCACATTTAGCGATTCATACATGGCCAGAGTTGGGCTATGCAGCAGTTGATGTATTTACATGTGGTGATACTGTTAACCCATGGGATGCCTGTAACTACTTAACGGAGCGTTTTAACGCTCAGCATATGACTGCAACCGAGGTGAAACGAGGGATATTCGAAGAACCTGTTAAAGTTGCAAATTTATAATTTATATAGATACAAATAAAAACGAAGGGGCATCTTGCTCCTTCGTTTTTGCCTCTTTCACTTCGTTTGAAAGAAGCGTAATAAAAAGCGTACAATAAAGTATGCTTTTTATTATGTAACAGTTTTTATATCTTTATTTTTTAGTTATTATGTGCTAAAATTATGATATGTTTATGTAATGGTTCAGTAAGGTCATTTCGGCAAATAGCTTACTACAATATTTTATTCACAAAACCTATTAGATGAGAATTATTTAATGATTACAAAATTTTATCGAAGCATCTATTTAGACGTTTCAATAACTCTGTTAAAAATTGGATTCGATTTTATTAATCATCTTAAGGAGAGAAAATGGAAAGGACATTAGTTATCTTAAAACCTGATGCAGTTCGAAGAAAACTCATAGGTGAAATCATTTCAAGATTTGAAAGAAAAAACCTCACAATTATTCAAATGAAAGTTATGAATATTGACAAAGAATTAGCACTTTTGCATTATCAACATGTAAAGAAGTATTCTTTTTTTGAAGATATGATAAGCTATATCACCTCAGGACCGGTCGTAGTAATGATAATAAGTGGCTCAAATGCTATAAGTACAGTAAGGAATATGGTTGGTAAAACAAGTTGTCATGAGTCGCCGATTGGCACTATACGTGGTGATTATGGGTTTCACCCCTTTGAAAATTTAATACATAGCTCTGACTCAGAAGAAAGTGCCGGAATAGAAATACAAAGGTTTTTTTCAACATAAGAGTTTTGAGCATACTATTTACTCTACAACATTTATATTTCAACCGAATTTTATTGATTAACTTTGAGAAGTACAAAAAATGTATCGGAGAATGGAGAATGATCCTATGATAATGGATTATGAAGGCTTTAAGAAGGAAATATATAAAATTTCGGGAATTGATCTTAGTCTTTACAAGGAAAAACAAATGAAAAGAAGACTAGACTCTCTTATTAGTAAGAATAATTTTAGGGGTTATGCACCCTATGTAGCGGAGTTAAAAGTTAATCTAAAGCTATATAATGAGTTTATAAATTTTATGACAATTAATGTTTCTGAGTTCTATAGAAATCCTGAACAATGGATGAAACTTAAGACCATTATACTTCCAATGCTCCTCCAAAACAATAAAGAGCTAAAGATATGGAGTGCGGCATGTTCTAGTGGCGATGAGCCCTATACTCTTGTTATGGTGCTAAATGAATTTTTGCCTTTAGATAAGATTAAAATAATAGCAACAGATATAGATAAAGATATATTAAATAAGGCTAGAATTGGAATTTACCTTGACAAAAGTGTGGCTAATCTTCCTAATGTATATAAGGATAAATATTTTACTGTTGAAGGAAATTATTATAGAATAAAGGATGAGGTTAAAAGGTGTGTGGAGTTTAAACACCACAACCTGTTAGCGGATCCGTATCCGCAAAATTGCGATCTTATAGTATGTAGAAATGTTTTGATATATTTTACAGAAGAGGCAAAAACCGATATATATATGAAGTTTAACAAGTCATTAAAAGACGAAGGAGTACTTTTTGTTGGAAGCACAGAACAAATAATATTATATAATAAATATAATTTTCGCTCTATTCAAACTTTTTTCTATCAGAAGGAAAGGGACTTGACATAGATTTTGAAAGGAGAGAAGCATGAAAAAAAGAATAATTGCTTGGGTTATTTTAATTGGTTTTGTACTTTTGATTCTCAATATTTTAATCTTCAAAAAATTCCTTGAAGCCAGTTTTATAATATATATAGCCATTTCTGCATATTTTCTATTGTTTATGAACAAAAAAGAATTAAAGAGATGAACTTGTATATTAATTCCACTTCCTGCTAATACTAATAGTAGGAGGTGGTTTTTATTATAGTTGCTGTTCAAAAAGGATTAGACGCAGTTAAGAACGGACTTAAAGAAAAGGGTTTTGAAGTGGTGGACCTAGAGACCTATTCTTACCCTATTGACGCAATTGTATATGAGGGGGATAGTTTCCAAATATCCTATGTGTCAAGAAATAATATGCCTGAAATGACTATGGGTAAAAGAGCAAATTATGGTGTGTTTATTGTGAATTCTTTTGGCAAGACAGTTGACGAAATAACGGATATGTTAAAAACGAGATATTACAGTCCTCTTTTTTAGAGTTATCTTTCCATAGGCTAAGACAAATACATTTCTAAATACTAATTTGATAGGTATTGATATTTGACATATAATTTTTTGAAATGAGGTAATCCATTTCAAAAATTTTGTTTCGCTCCTTAGAATGAAATGAAAGGAGCAAAAACGGAGGGGTTCGATACCCCGTAGTTTTTTTACATAAAATTTTGAAATTTTGAGCAAATATCTATTGACAAATAATTATTACAGTGCTAATCTTATTCTAGAAATACCGAGTAAAGTACTTGGAATTGGAGGTCTGTAAATGAAATTATCTACTAAGGGACGTTACGGTGTGAAGTCTATGCTTGATCTTGCACTTCATGGCGGTGAAGGGCCTGTGCCTTTGAAAAGCATTGCAGAAAGACAGGATATTTCAGAAAACTATTTAGAGCAACTTTTTGCAACCCTTAGAAAAGCAGGACATCTTAAAAGTATTAGGGGTGCACAAGGCGGTTATATACTTGCCCACGATCCTAAAAATATTACCATTGGTTCGATATTAAGGTCTTTAGAAGGTTCTCTTGCACCAGTTGAATGTGTAGTTGAAGATGATCCTATTAAATGTTCAAAATCTGATAGATGTGTAACGAAAATCGTATGGAAAAAAATAAGAGATAAAGTAAATGAGGCAGTGGATTCGGTTACCTTAGACGATTTAATAGAGGAATACAAAAAGAGTAATACCGATGATGCCTATATTTATTATATATAATTCCTACAAAATTACTACGATTTATTGTTTTGATAATAAAACTATAGGGAATAAATAAAAAAGTAATAGATTTTATTTAGATATTTAATAAACAATGTAAGGAGCACTTATTATGGAGAACAAAATGATATATTTTGATCACGCTGCGACAACACCTGTAAAACCTGAAGTTGTTGAAGAAATGATGCCTTATTATACAAATAAATTTGGTAATGCTTCTTCAATATACAGTATTGGCAGGGAAAGTAAAAAGGCTATAGAAGAAGCAAGGGAAAGAGTTGCAAAGGCATTAGGGGCTATGACTAGGGAAATATTTTTTACAGGTTCCGGTTCTGAAGCTGACAACTGGGCAATTAAAGGGGTTGCGTATTCCAACAAAGATAGAGGGAACCATATAATTACTACAGCCATTGAACACCATGCAGTGCTTCACACGTGTCAGTACCTCGAAAGTGACGGCTTTGAAGTTACTTATCTGCCTGTAGATGAAAACGGATTGGTATCTGTAGAACAGGTCAGAAAAGCAATTAAACCCAATACCATTTTGATAACAATAATGTTTGCTAACAACGAAATTGGTACAATTCAACCTATAGCTGAAATTGGGAAAATTGCAAAGGAAAATAATATTTATTTTCATACCGATGCAGTACAAGCTATTGGTAGTATACCTGTAAACGTCAATGAATTAAATGTAGACTTATTATCACTATCAGCCCATAAATTTTATGGTCCTAAGGGCGTAGGTGCTTTATATATAAGAAAAGGTGTCAAAATCACAACCTTTCTTCATGGAGGAGCTCAGGAAAGGGGAAGAAGAGCAAGTACGGAAAATGTACCAGGTATAGTTGGATTAGGAAAAGCTATTGAACTTGCAACGGAGAACCTCGAGCAGTATAATAAGAAATTGATAGATTTAAGGGACAGGACTATTGAGGAAATTACAAAAAAAGTACCGTTTATAAAATTAAATGGTGACAGGTATAAGAGATTGCCTGGGAATGTGAATTTTTCCTTTGAATTCATTGAAGGAGAATCGCTATTATTGATGCTTGATATGAAAGGAATTGCTGCTTCTAGTGGCTCTGCCTGTACTTCAGGTTCTCTTGATCCATCACATGTACTTTTAGCTATTGGACTTAGTCATGAGATTGCACACGGTTCATTAAGAATAAGTTTTGGGGATGAGAATACCCATGAAGACGTCGATTATCTGATGGAAGTACTTCCGTTGATAGTAGAAAGATTAAGGGAGATGTCCCCGTTATATGAAAAAGTGAAAAGAGGGAATTAATATGTATAGTGAAAAGGTTATGGATCATTTCATGAATCCTAGAAACGTTGGCGAGATTGAAAATGCCGATGCAATAGGTGAAGTAGGTAATGCAAAATGTGGGGATATTATGAAAATATACCTCAAAATAGAGAATGACGTTATTATAGATGCTAAATTCAAAACCTTTGGATGTGGTGCAGCCGTTGCAACAAGTAGTATGGCAACTGAGTTGGTGGTTGGAAAGACTATTGAAGAGGCACTTAAAATTACAAATAAAGCTGTCGCGGAAGCTCTTGACGGACTTCCACCTGTGAAGATGCACTGCTCCAATTTGGCCGAAGAAGCTATCAAGGCAGCAATTGAAGACTATTTAGTGAAAACAGGAAGACTTGAAAAAAATTGTGATGGTGAAGTTTGTGGAAGACGCTGTGATGACATCCATCATCACATGGATATTGAAGACTAAAATATTACTATATAGGCAGGTCAAAAAATCTATGAGTAAAAAAAGTGTCATGATAGGTATGAGCGGCGGCGTTGATAGTTCTGTAGCAGCCGCTATACTTTTAGAAAAAGGATATGATGTAATAGGTGTAACAATGCAAATATGGCCTGAATCTTCAGAAGAATCTAAGATTACTGAAGGAGGTTGCTGCTCACTATCAGCGGTAGATGACGCGAGAAGAGTGGCAAATACTCTTGGTATACCTTATTATGTGCTTAACTTTAAAGAGGTATTTGAAAATAAGGTTATAAACTATTTTTTAGATGAGTACTTAAAAGGCAAAACACCTAACCCCTGCATAGCTTGTAATAGGCATGTTAAATTTGAATCCTTACTTAATAAAGCAATATCAATGGGAATAGACTATGTAGCAACGGGGCATTATGCAATTATTGAATACGATGAGACAAAAAAGAGATATGTTTTAAGGAAGTCTGTTACTTCAGCAAAGGATCAAACCTATGCTTTATATAATCTTACCCAGGAACAACTGTCAAAAGTACTAATGCCCATAGGGAATTACAGTAAGGATATTGTAAGGCAAAAGGCCGCCGATCTTGGACTTAATGTTGCTTCAAAGCCTGACAGCCAGGAAATATGCTTTGTAGACGATAACGATTATGGAAAGTTTATTGAAAATAATACCGATAAAAAAATAGTTCCCGGTAATTTTGTAGATACTAAAGGGAATATACTAGGAAAGCATAGAGGTATAATATATTACACTGTTGGTCAGAGAAAGGGTTTAGGAATAGCCTTCGGAAAACCTATGTATGTTGTAGACATCGATGTAGAAAACAACAATGTAATTCTAGGTGATGACAGTGAAGTGTTTAATGATAAATTAATCGCCTATGACTTAAACTTTATATCAATTGATACTTTAGAGGTACCGATGAAAGTAAAAGCAAAAATAAGGTATTCAGCTAAAGAAGCGGATGCAATTATTATACCTATTGAAAAGGATAAGGTACGAGTAGAGTTTGAAACACCTCAAAGAGCCATTACAAGAGGGCAGTCTGTGGTGTTTTATGACGGCGACCTAGTTGTGGGCGGTGGAGTTATACAGAACTCACTATAGAAAAAACTTGTAAACTTTATTCTGATGTGCTAAAATACTATAAAGACTATGAAAGAGTGAAAGTAGTTATCTATGGTTACATTAAGAGAGTTGTCCGGATGGTGAAAGGGCTTCAGTACATGGATTAATGAAATACCCTCTGGAGTTGCATGCTGAAAGTGTTTTATCAATGCACCATTAAGCAGAGCCGGAAGCCTACCGTTATATTGGCGGTGTATAGTTGAGGTACACTATTATTATGTGTACGAATTAAGGTGGTACCACGGGAGCTTTCTCGTCCTTAAAAAAGGATGTGAGGGCTTTTTTTGTTGGTAAATTTAATAATGTATAGGTTGTTTTTGAAATGACCTTATTGAAATTTTTACAAGATCATATGGGAGGAAATTTTATGTCAAGTGTGTTTGAAACGTTAAAAGAAAGAGGCTTTATTGCTCAGATTACTCATGAAGAACAAGTAAAAGAACTTCTCGAAAAGGAAAAGGTGACTTTTTATATCGGTTTTGATCCGACAGCTGATAGTTTGCATGTAGGCCACTTTTTGCAAATGGTTGTTATGGCACATATGCAAAGAGCAGGTCATAGACCAATTGCCATCATAGGTGCTGGAACAACTATGGTAGGAGACCCTACTGGTAAGACCGATATGAGAAAAATGATGACTAGGGAAGAGATACAAAAAAACGCCAATAAGTTCAAAACCCAATTATCTAATTTTATAGACTTTAGTGAAGATAAGGCACTAATGCTCGATAATGCCGATTGGTTACTCGAATTAAATTATGTCCAGTTCTTAAGAGATATAGGAGTACATTTTTCGGTTAACAGGATGCTTACAGCAGAATGTTTCAAATCAAGATTGGAAAAGGGCTTATCCTTCATTGAATTCAATTATATGCTTATGCAAAGTTATGATTTCTTGAAACTCTATCAAGAACACGGATGTTTGCTTCAACTTGGAGGAGATGACCAGTGGTCAAATATTTTAGGTGGTATTGATCTTATTAGAAGAGTAGAAGGAAAGGAAGCCTATGGAATGACTTTTACTCTGCTTACTAACAGTGAAGGCAAAAAAATGGGTAAAACCGAAAAAGGTGCACTTTGGCTTGACCCAAACAAGACAACTCCCTACGAGTTTTACCAGTACTGGAGAAATATTAATGACAGTGATGTTATTAAATGCTTAAAGCTTCTTACTTTCCTTCCGATGAGTGAAATTGAGGAATTAGCAAAGCTCAAGGATCAACAGATAAATGAAGCAAAGAAAGTTCTTGCCTTTGAGGTAACAAAGCTTATTCACGGAGAGGAAGAAGCCTTAAAAGCACAAGGTGCGGCGGAGGCTCTTTTTGGAAAAGGTGCAAGTTCTGATAATATGCCTACCACAGAAATAACAATTTCTGAATTAGGAAGTGGAATTAATATTTTGGATCTTTTAATAAAAACTAAACTTGTTCCGTCAAAGGGTGAGGGAAGACGTCTTGTTGATCAAGGTGGAGTAAGTGTAAATGAAGTAAAAGTAGCAAAAATTGACCTTTTAGTAAAGGAAGATGACTTTAAAGATGATGAGATTATAATCAAAAAAGGTAAAAAGGTCTATCACAAGGTTAAAATAGTAAGATAGGTAGACTTAAGATAAGTATTAGATTGTAATAAAGCTTTTTAGCTATTTATGGAGTTTTTACAATAAAGTTTAAGTTAATTTGTTTTATTGAAATGGTCTTAAGTGGATAAATACTTAAACTTATATGGGCAGCTGACAACCAATCTGCCCATATAAGTTTGCAATTAAGATGAAGCTATAACAATAACTAGCTAATCACACATACATATATATGTATATATTTAATAGGCTTTGTGTTGTAAATATAGTATAGTTTTTTAGATTTCTTAATCAATCCAATTTTGATAAAATCGGCTTTCTTTGTTCAAAATGTGTAGTATAATCAAATCCTGCACTACTTATCATTTCTTTGAGGTAGTCGAACTTATAACCAATATGTTCTAATCTATGTGCATCCGAACTTGTACATACCATTTCACCACCAAGTTCCCTATAGCGTTTGAGTATGCTAAAATTCGGCATAGGTGATGCTAAATCATATCTGAATCCTGAAGAATTAATTTCAATAGCTTTGTCCATTTTTATTATTTGATTTAGAATTGAATCCAAAAGGTCGGAATAATCACTATATTCTAACGACTTGTTGTCATAACATCCATACCTCCTAATGAGGTCAAGATGTCCCATGACATCGAAGTTGTCAAAAGTTTCTAAAGTATGAAGCACATTTTCAAGATACCTTGTATAAGCTTCTTTCTGAGATTTTGATTTGCAAAAATCACCATTGTGCAAGTCTAACTTGTCAACAACATGGACTGAGGCAATTACTATATCAAAATCATAGCTGTTAATTACCTCTATAGTACTGTCTATAACATGAGGTTGTATTCCAACCTCTATGCCTTTAAAAACACGTATATCATTGCTAAATTGTTTTTTTATACTATCCATATAATCTGAATATTTGTCGAAATCAATTAAAAACAAATCATCATAATTAGGGTAGTCAAAATCAAGATGATCAGTAAATGAAATACCTTGCAACCCCCTAGAAATTGCAGCACTTATGGCACTTTCACAATTCATATCACTATCGCCTGAAAAACTGCTATGTACATGACAATCAAACATTATAAATTCCTCCAATATAGAAAGTTAAATCTTTTCCATATAATTATTTATAAAGCAACTAAACCGATAAGTCAAGGAACAAATGAATTCAAGCAGCGAAACAGCTTACTTTATATAGAACTTTAAGAGAAATAAAACTGGTTTAGTTACATTCGATTAGACATCTATTTTTCTTTATATGATAAACGTAATGTTAAATAATGGATTAATCCCGACCTAGAGTCCTATATAAATCCTACTAAATGCCTATATAAAAACACTTGCATATAGACCAATTATTATATAAAATATAAGTAGACACAAAAAATACCTATACTTCGATAATATTTATTAAGTATCTAATCACAAAGGATAAATGAAATAGTGCTTTTATCCTCGGTCAATTTACGAGATTATAGAAAACAATCTATCAGCTTTTTCTATAATAATTATTCTACTGTTTTAAGATGACTTTCAAAAAACATATACAAAGCTATTTCGAAAGAATTAATAGCTTATGTTACACAAACCCTGTATAGGTTATTGTCTTAAATGACCAAATTGGGTGTTTTGTGATTTAGAAATTGTCATTAGATATCTTCTTGCTCTTCTTATATAGAACTCTTTAACAAGTATTTCTAATGGGTTCAGATGTTATACTTACAATAATCATATTAATGTTTACATAAATTATACTTAAGAAGTCTATTTTAAATTTAGCATTAGGGAATATTAATCTCCGATAGAGATGGGGACTGTAAAAACTAATAGATATGTTATCTGAATAATTAAAATGCAGGTAATATAAAGGTAGATTTCTTACAGCTCAATCTCTTTAGCTCCAAACATAAATATATTCTATGCAGTTAGGTACAGGAGGAGTTATAATGAGAAAGAATATGACTGAAGTATCAACTGAATATAAAATTCTTATTGTAGACGATGAAGAGGGCATAATAAACTCATTGAAGGTAATGCTCACTAGGAGCGGGTATTTCAGTGTAGGCATATCAGATCCCATTGAAGCTATAAAGCGATTAGAGAATGAGCATTTTGATATGCTAATATTAGACTATATTATGTCGCCAATCCATGGTGATGAGGTGGTAGCTAAAATAAGAGAATTCAATAAGGATATTTACATACTCTTATTGACAGGTCATAAAGATCTTGCACCTCCTCTTGAGACGATTAAAGCTCTCGATATTCAGGGTTATTGCGAAAAAGGTGATCGCTTTGACCAGCTTTTGCTTTTAATCGAATCGGGAATAAAGTCCATCTCCCAAATTCGCACTATCAAACAATTTAAAGATGGGCTTAATAGAATTCTATACGCGGTACCTAAAATATATCAATTGCAGCCAATTGATGCAATCCTAGAAGAAATTTTAGAAGGGCTTATGCCTCTTGTCAATAGCAAGGACGCCTTTATACTTGTTGATGATTGTAACAGCACCCGTGGAGAAATTATTTATAAGGGTGTAGGAGAGTACAAAATACATGTGAAATCACTAGTAAATATGCTTAGTCCGGAATTAATGGAGAAGATTGGTTATTCAAGAGAAAATAAAATCAAAGTCAAATTAGCTCATGGTATAATTTTACCCCTTTTAGGTGAAAACGATAGTTCTATTGGCGTTATATATATTGAAAGCAATAATTTTGATGAAGGTCTAAAACTCCTTGAAATATATTCAACTCAGGCAGCAGCATCTATTATAAATGCTTTCTTACATTCTTTAATTAATATGAAAAAAGAAGAACTAGACAGAACCTATATGGAATTAAAGAAAAGGTATATTGATACAATCGAAGCGTTAAGATTAACTGTAGATGCTAAAGATTACTATACGCGAGGACACTCGGACAGAGTTTCCTATTACGCTGGAAAATTAGGTGAGGCTTTTGGACTCAGTTCGGAAGAAATTGAACTATTAAAAGTTGGTGGTGTATTCCATGATATAGGTAAAATTGGTACAGCCGATGATATATTATTTAAGGTTGAGAAACTTGATTTTGATGAGTATGAAGAAATTAAGAAGCATCCATTAAAAGGAGCCTATATCCTATCAGCCATTTCCATGTTTAAGGATGTGGTTCCGTTAGTTAAATATCACCATGAGAGGTATGACGGAAAAGGATATCCAGAAGGTTTGAAAGGTGAAGAAATACCATTACTTGCAAGGATCCTATCGGTTGCAGATGCTTTTGATGCTATGACCACCGACAGGAAATATAGATCAAAACTTGCTCTTGGAGAAGCAATAAATCAGTTTAAAATAAATTCCGGTACGCAATTTGACCCTATAGTTGTAGAAAAGCTTCTATCACTGCTTGACAATTATGAATTGATGCAAAAGGAAATTGCAGCAACCTTTTCTGAATAAAATGAAATTTAAAAAAAGTCCTTACTAAAAGGACTTTTTTTAATGCTAATGAAATAATGGTTACTTTACTCTGTATATAATTCCTCTAAAAAAGTTTGTTTTTTTAAAAAAACTTTTTTGCCACAAATAAGTTATATCAATGCTTAAAATGAAAATTCAGAATTCAGGCTTCAGAATTCTTGCGGCTTTGCCGCTGTATGTTATACTTTCGATTTCTTATTACTATCTCATGATATAGCTTGAACATAGTATAAATTATTTTTGAAACGCCGTTATTTGGGTATACTTATATCTATATAATTTTAAAAAGTTATAGTTTAAAAAATAATGCTATAATATTATCTAGTAAGAACGAATATTTAGAGGAGGTAAATTATGTCTGAAAATAAAACTCAAGGACAAATATTATCTGAAAAATTGCTTATTGCTCCTAAAAGTGCGTGGGAAAAGATAAGTGATGAGGAATTTAAAGTAACCTTTGATTTATGTGAAAGATATAAGAGCTTTTTAAATAAAGCTAAAACAGAGAGAGAGTTTGTCGAGGAAACTGAAAAACTTGCAAAGCAAAAAGGATACATATCAATAGACCAAATGATAAACTCTAACCAAAAACTACAACCGGGCATGAAGGTATATTGTGTTGGAAGAAATAAAACTGTTGCGATGGCAATAATAGGTGAAGAATCCTTTGAAAAGGGTGTAAATATAATAGGAGCCCATATCGATTCACCAAGGATTGATTTAAAACCCAATCCAATGTATGAGGCAAATGATATGGTCTTTCTAAAGACCCATTATTATGGTGGAATAAAGAAGTATCAGTGGGTCACCATTCCATTGTCAATGCACGGTGTTATAGTAAAAAAAGATGGTAGTATGGTAAATGTTATTATTGGTGAGGACGAAAACGAACCGGTATTTACTATTACAGACCTCTTACCGCATCTTGCAGCGGACCAGATGCAAAAGAAGATGAGTGAGGGAATAACCGGTGAAGGTCTAAATGTTTTGTCCGGTTCAATACCCTATAATGATGATAAGGTTAAAGAAAAGGTTAAACTAAATATACTAAAGATATTAAACGAGAAGTATGGTATTGTGGAAGAGGACTTTTTATCGGCTGAATTAGAATTAGTTCCTAAATTTAATGCTGTTGATGTAGGCTTTGATAAAAGTATGATAGGGGCATACGGACAGGATGACAGAGTATGTGCATATACAGCTCTAGAGGCAATTCTTGATACGGATAAGACCAAGAGGACAGCTGTTTGTATTTTATCCGATAAAGAAGAAATTGGTAGCATGGGCAATACAGGTGCCCAATCTAGCTTTTTTGTCAATTTTATAGCGGATTTATGCAGTTTGAGCGTAGAGAATTACAATGACTTAATGCTCAGAAGATGTCTTTCCAATTCCAAAATGCTTTCAGCAGATGTTAATGCGGCAATAGACCCCACCTTTGAAAACGTATATGATAAAAAGAATTCATCATATCTAGGCAGGGGAATAGTTCTTCAGAAGTATACAGGTGCAAGGGGAAAATCCGGTGCTAGTGATGCCAACGCAGAGTTTGTTGGTGAAATAAGAAAACTATTTAATAATAATGATATTGTTTGGCAATCTGCTGAGTTAGGCAAGGTAGATCAAGGTGGTGGCGGTACGATAGCACAGTTCATCGCAAATTTAAATGTCGATGTTATTGATTGTGGAGTAGCAGTACTGTCTATGCATTCACCCTTTGAGATAACTAGTAAGGTTGATGTTTATATGACTTATAAAGCTTATAAGGCTTTTTATACTATATAGTTTAAGGTGGTTTAAAAATAACTTTCTAATTTAAAACTATTAGGCGATTTTTATAAAAACAACTGGTAAATTTCCATTTCAAAAAATCTAATTTGATAGGCTAAAAAAGCAAAAACAAAGGGGCTTGATGCCCCGAAGTTTTTGCTTTTTAGAATTTTTGATAGTTTTATTATAGGAGCAAATTACTCCATGTATTTTATTTGGAATTCTCCTTAAAATATTGATCTACAATTTCTTTTGTTTGAGTTCTATCCATAATATAGTACCATGGACTACCATTAATAGATTCACCAGGCAACTTAAACATATTAATTTCATTTGCATTAACTTTAGTAATATTCTTTGATAATTTTAAAACCTCATCCATACTGATATTTGTATCAATATTGCTGAAAATAAGATTGAGAATATCATTCATTTTTGTTATATATATTATGTTGACTTTTTGCCTTATAAGCTCTTTTATAAAGTTTTGCTGTGCATCTATTCTTTTTAAATCGCTGCCGTCATAATTCTTTGTAACCTTACCACTGTTGCCCTGCCTGTACCTCATATACTGTTCGGCTTTATTACCATCTAGGATCTGCTGACCCTTTTTTAAATGGATATGAAGGTTTTGTATAGGGTCATCATAGTTCATGTCTTCTGGAACATAATAATCAACCCCGTCAAGTTTGTCTATTACTTTTCTGAAAGTTGATGTGTCGACATATACATAATACTTAATATCAATGCCAAGAAGATCACTAACACTTTCAATTGCCTGTTCTCCGCCTCCAACCGGGTAGGCAGCATTTATTTTTGCATTCTTTCTATTTATAAGTACCTTCGTATCTCTAGGTATTGATAGAATACTAATTTTAGCTGTTGTTGGATTAAAGTTAACAACCATCATGGTATCTGTATTTTTATTAACTTTATCTCCACCTAAAACTAGCACGTTTACATTCTCCGTTGTAGTCTTATAAGGATCTAATAATTCACTAATAAGATTGTTGTTATTTGAGTTATATACATCGGCATTAACCGTAGCAGTCAAATTTATATACCCAAGTGAAGCAACTCCTAGAAGGAACATAAAAGCTGAAATAATCGAACATATAATTAAAAAAAACTTTCTAACATTCATAAAAATCTCTCCATCCAGCAAATATTTGACGTATTTTTGTTATTTGATTTCTTTGAAATGGTGATTTGAAAGTCTTTTTAAACACCATTCAATAATTAAGTATAACCTAATGAGATAAAAAATTCAATTACCAAACAAGCCCTTTTGTCAAGTTTTTTGAAATTCTTGTTGGTGGATTTCCCATTTATGTGTATAATACTGTTATACAATAATGAGTATGGTATTTTACCATTATATATTAATAAAACGGGGGATACTAAATGAATTTTCAAAATATTGTTTTAATTGGTATGCCGAGTTCAGGGAAAAGTACTATCGGTAAACCCCTCTCTAAAGAGTTGAATATGCAGTTTATTGATACTGATGCACTCATTTTTGAAAGGGAAAAAAGAGCTTTGAGGGATATAGTAAACGAAGACGGCCTTGAACGATTTCTCCAAATTCAGGAGGAAATAATTCTTAAAATAGAGGTTGAAAACCATGTAATATCTACAGGAGGAAGTACAGTATACAATACCTGTGCAATGGAACATTTGAGAAAGAATGGTTTAATAGTATTTCTTGATGTAAAGCTTGATGAGATTAATAATAGGATAGTAGGCGGAAGAAGATTTGCGAGGAATTCAAATCAGACCTTTGAAGACTTATATAAAGAAAGGTTGCCACTTTATCAAAAGTATGCAAATATTACAATAGATTGTTCAAATAAAAGTGTTAACCTCATAAAAAGGGAAATTATAGAACAGTACAAAAAACTTATACATTAATAATATAAAGAACTGGAGTTGGTGTAGAATGGTAGGAAACACATTTGGTAGAGTATTCCGTGTAACCACATGTGGTGAATCATATGCGGGAGGTTTTAGAAAGCATCTTGACATACCTAAGGAACTCTTTGGGGGACTTATGGCTATTGTTGACGGTGTACCCCCAGGAATAAAGCTTACCGCGGAGTTCATTCAAAAGGAAATGGATAAGAGAAGACCGGGGCAATCTGATTTAGATACTCCTAGACAGGAAAGGGATAAAGTATATATTTTTTCAGGAGTTATGGAAGATGATATAACTACAGGTGCTCCTGTGGGTTTGATAATATCAAATGCTGTTGTGGAAGATCAACATCTCGAAAAGCATAAAAGTTATAGGGAAGTGGTTAGACCCGGTCAGGCAGGGTATACCTTCTTTAAGAAATATGGGCAGTTCGCAGACAATATAGGTGCAGGAAGGGCATCTGGCAGAGAAACTGCTTCCCGTGTTGCAGGCGGTGCAGTTGCAAAAGCTGTTTTAGATAGCATGGGAATAGATGTTATTGCATTTATATCAGAAATTCATGGAATAAAGGCTGGCGAAATTACTTATGAATTGGCAAAGGAAAACTACCGAAAAAACGAAATAAACTGCCCTGACCTTGATAAAGCAAAAGAAATGATGGATGAATTAAGGAGAATAAAGGACGAAGGCGATTCCTGCGGAGGAATTGTTGAGATAATTGCAAGAGGAGTTCCTGCGGGATTGGGTGAACCGGTATTTGACAAGCTTCAAGCCACTTTGTCACATGCAATAATGTCTATTGGTGCAATAAAGGGAATAGAATTCGGAGATGGTTTTGAGCATACAAAAATGAAGGGATCAGAATCAAATGATACTCCTTATTTTGATGAATCGGGAAGGGTTAGATTTAGAACAAATCATGCAGGTGGCATATTAGGCGGAATTTCCAACGGTGAGGATTTAAGAATAAGGGTTGCCGTTAAAGCTACGCCTACTATTTCAATCAATCAAGACACAGTAAATATGTATAAGAAGGAGAATGTTCAAGTTGAATTTAATACTAGAAACGATCCTTCAGTGTGTCCAAGAATTTATCCTGTGTGTGAAGCTATGGTTAGAATAGCACTTTTAGATGCCCTATATATTGCAAAAGGGTATAGAGCAGTATCGCAAAATATTGATCCCTTCTGGGACAATGTATAGGTACTTAATTATACAAGCGAAGCTATTTAATAAAAAGGTATAAAAAAGGACTTGGATTACTTTACAGGTGTAAAGCTGTATTTAATACCAAGTCCCTTTTTGCTTTATTAAGGGGTAAATTACTAATTCTTTGAGAGTTTGTTTGATATTATCCTACGATAGGATTCATATTGAGTTTTAAGCATGACAACAGCAAAATCATGGGTTAGTCTCAATATTTCAATACAATGCTCTATTTTTTTCTTAACATTCATATCGGAATGATTATATTCTAAACCATACTCATATCCGTATTTGCTTTCATTTTTCCATACTATGTTTGCTTCAAATTCAATATTTTTGTCTTCAATAGTTGTATTTACTGTTATGCTCTGACCAAGTTCATATTCGATTTTTGAACAAAGTGACAAACCTTCAAGACTCATATTCCGTATATAGGCAAAGTTTTTTTCCTCTTCGTCCAATATATAAGCACATAAGGATACGGGAAATCTTTGGGTGATTCTTCTGTCTGTTATGGTCATAACGTTATTAACAGTTAAGCTAAAGGTGTTCTGCTGATAGTCAATATTGGAAATAGTGCTCTCGCAGATATTAACAATATTTTCATCTTCAAAGCCCATGACTATAGGATCATTATCAAAAAAGTTAAATATAAGAAAATCTTTGTCCGGTTTTATAACTAAAAAATTATCCTTGACATTACTTACAACACCTTTATTAATTTTTTTACCGGAATAGTGCTTTAAAGTAACAACTTCTCCTACTTTTAAATTCATAAAATCATCTCCACCACAAAATTAAATTTATTAATTGCAAAAATATGATAAAACTAATGAAGCAGAAGAAAGTGATTGAAAAGACAAGTAAGTCATGAGAAAATAAAATGATAATTACTGTAAAAAGTATTTAATAAAACATGATAATTATATTATAGCATATTCTAACAGAATAAAACAGTGTGTTTCGTAAATTAATTTAATATATTTTTTAAAGGATTAGTTTTAAAATTCAATGCTTGAAATTATCTTGAGGTTTTACATAATATGTGCTAGGTTTTAGAAGAAAAACTTGAATTTATTGCAGGAATAGATGATAATGAGAAGGAAATCAATTTTTCAGGGGTGGGGTTTTGATGAAAAAAAAGATTATATTAACAGTAGGACTTGTTTTAACTGTTGCAGCTGTAGTTACTGCTGTTGCATTAGGACCAAAATTTAAAAAGAATGATGATAACAAAAATAATAACGAATCAGCAAGGTTTGGCTTTGAAGCTTTGAAAATCAATGGCGAATATATAAGTGCTGATGATTTTAACGAAGAGTACCGCTTGTTCTATGAAAAGTATAAGAATAACGGTGAAATGCTCCAAAAAGGTGATGAGGAACGATACGATATATTATTAGATGAAATAACAAATAAATACGTATTAGAGGATTATTTTGAGAATAAATCAAAGGTTAATGTGAGCGATGAGGAAGTTGAAGCTTATGTTGCTAAGTATGTAAAACCGAGATATTCAAATAGTGAGGAACAATCTGCTTACTACCAGATAATGGGGTTTGCTGATGAAGAAGATATGAAAAAAAATATCAAAGATTACTTAGTAAAACAGCAAGTTTACTTCGATGCTGCAACAAAGTATGGAGTTACATTAACCGATGACGAAAGCAATAAAGCCTACGAAACTCATAAACAACATAATATTAAAGTAGATTTAAAAAATATTCTTATAGCAATTAACGAAAGCAGAACAAAGGAACAAGCAGAAGAAATTGCAAATAATGTATATTCTAAGCTTAAAGAAGGAGCGAGTTTTGAAGAGCTTGTTTCACAGTATTCTGATGATAGTAGAAGCAAAGAAAATGGTGGAAAAAAGCAAGATGTCATACAGGGATACAATGGAGCAGACTTTGATAAGGCTGTTTTTAATGCAAAAGAAGGGGAGTTGTTAGAGCCCATTTACTTAACAAGAGGCTATGAAATTGTTTTGGTAGAAAAAATAAAGGACTATACTCATCCCCAAGAAGAATACTCTGAAATTGTTTTGGTAGAGAAATTCTTAAATTCCGATAAATATGTTGAATGGCTAGAAAGCATAAAAAAGGACTATCAAATTGAAATAACAGGTCCTCAGTATAAAGCATTCAGAGCTTATAAAAATGAAAAATATGAAGAGGCAGGATTACTATATCAGCAAGCCTATGAAAAGACAAAAGATCTGAATTACATTGAGAGAGCATGTGAAAGTTATTCACTTGCCGAAAACTGGGACGAATTAATAAAGGTTTGTCAGATTGGTTATAAAGCTAGACCGGACAATATCTTGTTTTATATACATGAGGCAAAGGGTATTTATAAGAGTGGAAATCAAGAAGAAGGACTGAAAAAAATGAAAGCTGCAACATCAAAAGCTAAAGACAGTGTTTATTATCTCGGAATGATACGTAATACTTATGAAGAGCTTGGACTAACTGATGAAGCAGAAAAAATAAACCTACAATAATCTACGGATTTTCTTAAAATGACCTAGAGGGTGAAAAAAGTTGGATTCAAATAATCATACAGAAATTATTGATCGTCATAATATTAGGCCATGGGTGAGGTATTGGGCAAGATATATTGATGTGTATTTATTTACAATATTTATAGTAATGCTTCAGCAATTACTGTTTCCAACAAAGCAGATGAACTTAAGTATTGCCGTATTTGGTTTGCACTTTGTTTGGGTTTTGGTTGAGGCCCAGCTTCTTGCTACATGGGGAACAACTCCTGGTAAATGGTTGTTAAAAATAAAAGTTCGTGATGCTGACAATAACAAACTTTCCTTGAAAACCTCTCTAACTAGGGGATTTCTTGTTTGGTCAGTTGGAATGGCTATGTATACTGTGTTTTCAACCATTACAGAAGCTATTTCCTATATGAATCTCCAAAACAAAGGTACAACTGTTTGGGACAAGTATTGTAATACTCGTGTTACCCATGAGGATTTTGGAACTGAAAGGATTCCATTGATTATAGGAGTTCTTATATTGCCACTATTCATTTTAAGTGCTTTATATTCTACTGTGTAAAAGTGTTAAAACTAGACTTATGGTAATTATATACTGATATGATATCTTGTAATATTATAAGAGGCGTTGAAAATCTTATTTTTTGCGTCTCTTTTAATTTATATTACTATATTTATAAAACAACTAATTGTAAGAAGATAAAAAATGTAGTAATATTATTTTATAAGATAAATAATTATGCAATAATATTTTATAACCTATTACTATAGTTCAAAGACCTATGGTTATATGATAAAAGCTTTATTTTGAAAACTATAATGTAATAAATTTTAATATTACTTTTCTAAGGGGGAGTTATTTTATGTACAGGAAAACTGGAAAAAAGGTTTTCTTAGCGTGGACTTTAACTGTGCTTATGTCAGTAATGACCTTTGTCACAAGTTCAAGTGCCTTACCTCAGGAGGGTGTTAAGTATGAATTTGAGGAAGGAACGCTAAAGGGGGTCAAAATTCTTAACGACTATCAAGGAGAAACTGAAGATGGCACAAAATTTGAACTTAGTGGTGCTACAGGTATATTTTTAGAGCAAAAAGGGACGAGTGCTTCGGTAGAGGTTGAGATTGACAATGCTGGACTTTACGATTTAATTATTCGTTATGCAGAGCCCTATGACCCTAGTAAAAAGGTACAATATCTCAATATAAACGGTGTTAATCAAGGTGAAGTGAGTTTTGCTTACACTCTTGAATGGAGAGAGATGTCAGCAGGTATTGTAAAACTCAACTCAGGCAAAAATATCATTGAGCTTGAAAGTTATTGGGGCTACACCTATTTAGACTATTTGATAGTAAAGCCAGCTGACAATAGCATTACAAACCTTAAGGCTGAAAAAACATTAGTAAATCCTAACGCTTCCGATGAAGCAAAATCGCTTATGAGTTATCTATGTGATATTTACGGTAAAAACATACTATCAGGCCAACAAGAGATCTGTGGTTCTCATAACTACAGTGCGTCGGAAGCAGAATTTACATATATAGAAGAAAAGACAGGAAAAATGCCCGCAGTTAGAGGTTTCGACTTTATGAATTATAGAGGAGAAGGCTTTATGTGGGATGATGAATGTGCAGAGCGTGTTATTGAGTGGTATAATGAAAAGAATGGTATACCTACGGTTTGCTGGCATTGGTTTTCACCTGGAGATATTGGCAAGCAGGCTGAAGACAGTTTCTACACCAAAAGCACAACTTTTAGTATATCAAAAGCACTAACTTCCGGAACTGATGAAAATAGAGCTTTATTAAGTGATATAGAGTTTATGGCCAGTAAGCTCCAACAACTTGAAGATGCTAAGGTACCTGTATTATTTAGACCGCTTCACGAAGCTGAAGGCGGATGGTTCTGGTGGGGTGCAGAAGGCCCCGAACCTTGTGTTGAGCTATACAGACTTTTATATGATAAGTTTACAAATGAATATGGTCTTGACAATATAATATGGGTTTGGACGTCCTATACTTTTGAAAATTCAGTAAAATGGTATCCTGGAGATGATGTAGTAGATATCATAGGTTATGATAAGTACAATGCTAAAGACGGTTTACCTAACGGAAGTGCTATTACATCAACTTTTTACGGCTTGGTAAAGCTTACAAATGGAAAGAAGCTTGTTGCAATGACTGAAAATGATACAATACCTAGAGTATCAAATCTTGTAGATGAGGCGGCAGGCTGGCTCTATTTCTGTCCATGGTATGGTTGGTGGCTTACAGGAGAACAGAATAACCCAGTGGAATGGTTGATAGAAATGTATCAAAGTGATTATTGCATAACTCTAGATGAGCTCCCTGATCTTAAGACTTATCCACTTTCAGGATATAATTCATCGCCAACTCCTATAAAACCAACACCAACACCTACATCAACTCAAGGATCAGTGCTAGCTGGTGATGTAAATGGTGATGGCGAAGTAAATTCTATTGACTTTGGATATTTCAGAATGTATCTATTGGGAACTATAAATAAATTCCCTGTAGACAATGAGCTTGAAGTCGCTGATATTAACGGCGATGGCGAAGTAGATTCCATTGATTTTGGATATATGAGATTGAATTTGCTAGGTTATATAAAAGAGTTCCCAGCTAAAACATAAAATGCCCATAGATATACCCTTAAAAAGAAGTGTTGCTACAATAATTAAAGCAACACTTCTTTTTTATAATAGAATGCACAACAAGCTTTGTATCAGTAATTGTGTATTTAAAAAGGATATTTACTTAAGATTGTTTACAATTACACTTTCAGACTTTAGTTTTTCTATAAAATTATTAAAGTAAAGCTGTTTTTCCTGAAGTGAAATTTCCGAAATTATATTGTCTCTTACTTCGTTAAGGGTAAATTCTTTTTCAGGGAGCTTTTCCTCAAGCTTTATGATATGGTAACCAAAGGTGGTTTCGATAAGATTGCTGATTTCACCTACATCCATTGAGAATGAAGCATCTTCAAAAGGTTTAACCATCTGACCCTTTGAGAAGGTGTAGCCATTCGGATTACTTTTAGAACCAGGATCTTCTGAATACTTATTCATTAATTCGTCAAAATCTTTACCAGCCTTTATTTCTGCAAGAACTTCTTCGGCATTTTTCTTAATTTCGGCTTTTTTATCGTCATCATAATCCATACCTGTTTTTAAATCCGAAATTGAGAAAAGAATATGTTTTGCTCTAACTTGTTCTGGTATAATGAACAAATATTTATTATCCTCATAGTATTTCTGTATTGCTTCTTCTCTTGGGGTAACATCTTCTACAAGTACTTCGGCAAATTTGTTAATAAGAACATCATCCCTTAAATTATTTGAAAATTGATATAAAGTTATCTTATTCTCTTCAAGTACTTTTCTAAAGCTTTCTAGATCATTATTTATTGAAATGTAAGTACTAATTGTAAAGTTTATATCCTGATAATCCTTTTCATCTAGTTGGATATTTTCTAGTTCAGCTTTTTGAAGCAATAGGGAGTAAATAACCAAGGTATCAAAGGTTGAACTTTTTAGATTTTTGATTTCGTCTTCTGAAGGTGCAGGGTTAGTCTTTACAAGACTATGATATTGAGGTTCGTATAGAAAATCAAAATCCTT
>JAAYPF010000061.1 GCA_012519925.1 Clostridiaceae bacterium | reverse complement strand
TGATTTTAATTTCTTTCGTCATAATAATGTTATTATCCTATAAATCCTTTGATTTCTCAATCTATATACCACTAATTTTTACTTATCCACAAATTTTTCCGCAAGCTATTTCCTAAATGAGAACAAAGGGGGCTACGCCCCATTAAAACCTATATAGTAGACTTTTACATTTCTTTTGTAACCCTTGCATCTTCTTCTGTTCAAGGAGTTTGTTTTTAATAATGCCAATGCACTTTCTTAAGAAACTAAAAAGGAAGAAGGGCTTTCCCTTCCTCCTTCTAGTATATGACTATAGAAATCTGTTTTTACCAATCAATAGAATCAACATATACAGTAAACTCTGCCTCATCGTTAGTCTTGAACTGTACACCTATTTGCTGCATTAAAGACATATCCGTATCTTCTGGCATTGTTAAAGTAAGTTCATTCCAAGCATCCTTTTGCATGTATTCATATCCACCCCATGCTCCATTCCATTTAATTATATCCCATGCTGGATCGTGAGGCATAACATATCCTTGAATTTCAGACAAAGGAGCATTAGATGGTATCCAAACTCTGAAAGTTACTTTTGCCCCTGCTGGCACAATGCTTTCGCCATCTAACTTAACGTCTAACATTCCACCATCTGCTGAACTTACATCAATTTTAAGAGCTCCATTACCTTTAAATGTTTTTTCTGAAGTTACTGTTAAATCAACGGTTGTTCCCTTTTCTCCAGTAGCTATAAATCCTTCGGCACTACCTTCAAATCCAAATCTTGAGTTATCTCCTGTAGCACTTACAACCGTAACTGTTTTTGTAACTGGTAAGCTGTTAAGCCCCTCTTCATCTGAAACAATTAATTTTACAGTGTATTCCCCTGCTTTTGCATATTTATGTTTTACTACACTTCCTTTGCCTTCTGTACCATCACCAAAATCCCATGCATAATAAGAAATATTTCCCTCTTCATCAAAGGATTCTGTAGCATCAAAAGTTATCGCCTCATCAGTTTCCGCCTCTGATTTCGAAGCAGTAAACTCTGCTACAGGTTCTTTGTTTTCTACAGGAATATTATATGGAAGTTCACTTATAAATCCAAGAAGGTAACTTCTCAATACTGAAAAGTCAAGTGAATCTACTTCTCCATCAGCGTTTGTATCTGCTGCCATGCTAACTTCATCCACCATACCTAGTAGATACTTTCTTAGAAGTGCAAAATCTAGCACATCAATGTCACCATTATTATCGATATCACCATATTCCATACCTGGGTCAATAACATCTTCGGTATCTAACACTATGTGATATGCACTTAATGCTGGAAGGGTATATGTAAATTTATTATCAGTTATTCCTGTTACTGAACGCCTTTTAGTAATGTCAGAACTAGTTCTGTCAAATCCCCATACTTCACCTTTCTTATACTGGTTAGTGCTGTTAATCGAAAGATTGAAAGTAGTATTGTTTTCATAGTTTTTATTAAGTAATATAATGTGAAGCTTTCCATCATCGGACTCTTCTATTGAGGCATATGTGGAAGCCATTTCATCATCGGATACAGTAGCTTTAACTCTTGTATCACCATATTTAGAACCATTGCCATCAAAGTTTGTGTAAAGGTTAATAGCTGAGGCAATATATTGTTTGTCTTGATCACCCCAGTATGTAGCAAAGTACACATCATTTTCACTAAATACACCCAATACGTCAGCCTGAGCTATTCCACCAGTAATGTGGTTTCCTGCACCAAAGTCATATTCAGTGACAGCCAGTTTTGTTCCAGGATAATATTTGTTTATTGACTCCTGTATCTTTGGAAGAATTGGACGATATTGATCGAACCATGGTTCACCAATCCAACTATCTTCTCTGAAAGATTCCTGCCACAAAGTTCTTGGTGCTTGAAGACGAGCTTTGTTACATTCAGTATTTGAACTATCTTCGCCAAAAGTAACTCTCATTCCGCCACCCTTTGCTTCAGGATAGTAATGTACATCAAACACATCTAAAAGTCTTTTACCTTCTGCATCTGATTTTTCCTTCATTTGCTCTAAATAATAGTCAACAAACCATTCGTAGTTTTCACTCAAGCCATCTTCCCAGTCAGGAGCACTTTGTAGTGAAAGATAAGCAGCAAAACCATATAATGCAGGTCCAAATATTTCAGCATCAGGATCTACATTTTTAACTGCTTTTGAAAGCTCTGCTGTTTTGTCAACCAATTCAACACAGCCTACAGGATCGGGATGAACTCTTTCATGGGTATGAGCCCACAATGCAGGTTCATTATCAACGGAATATCCCTTTATTCCTGTTTCACTTGAAGCTGGACCATATTTATCAACTAAGAAATTTACAAACTCATCCATATAAACATAATCATCAGTTAAGTCTGGTGTTAGTGAAAAAGGTGCATTTTTTGCAAATTTTACTTCCTTCCATCTTTCCGAAGGTGCCGCTTCTGCCGGCTTTACTTCTCCATTTATATCTGCTGAAACATAACCTGCAGCCTGAAGTGTTACTAATGTGTAGGGCACATTTTTAGCTAGAGATTGATCATGAAAAGTAGTTACAACCGCAGCAGGTTTTTCTGAATCCTCCTTTGGCACACCAATGTAATCTACCATATAGGTGTCACTTGAATGTATATAGTCACTCCCTGCATTTGAAGCGTTGTTTTCCCAGTTATATGCGGTTGTTCTATTTCCACCAAGCCTTCTAGCAGTAGTGGTTTCACCGGGATGATCCTGGTTTACACCATATATGTATGGACTAATCGGCTTCCTTTCTACTTCCGTATCAATCACAACATCAACAGCAGCTTGCTGAGCACTAGCGGGTAGAACGCTACCTAATGCTGTGCAGGCTACTAATTGAAAACTTAATAAAAACCCAATTACTTTTTTATTCATTATACATTTCCTCCAATAATAAAACTTTTTGTAATATACTTAGGAATAATGAAAAAACAATTTACTATCACATGGTATAAAATGATCAAACCTTTCATTATTCCAAGGTAGAAACTCGTAGTTTAGTCGTTTCTTAATCTTACTTAGTTATTTCGATACTCTGCAAATCCCCCCTCATAAATAATTAACCAATTGACTAAAACTATATATCTTAGTCGGTAAAACTACGCTTTTTTCCCTCCTTTTTCAATTGTAATAATATACTTACATTAAAACAAAAATTTATTACTTTTGTAATTGTACATACAAAACACACATTATAGAATTCGTTGAGTAATATTATTTTTGTAGGTACAGCGACGTAATTTTTTTATGTCATCAAAAAAACACGTCCATAAAACCTTCAAAACATTATAACATAATACTGTTTCACCATACTCATAAACTCTATATTGCTTTTAATTTATAATTTAAGAATGAGCAGTATATTCTTTTTCATTTCTAAACAAGCATCAACTATACATCTAAAACAAAAAATAATGTACATTTATTTGATTAAGAACTATTCTTTAAAAGAACCAATCTCTATTAAATTTCCTTCAGGATCTGAAACATAGCAAGTACGTTGTCCCCAAGGCTCTGTCGTTGGAGCTAATATAGGAATTGCACCTTTAGAAACTACTTTCTCAAAAGCCAAATCAACAGCCGCATAATTTTCAACACTTAAGGCGATTTCATAGTGACCATTTATTTTGTCAACATAACAAAACGACCTGTTTGTCATTTTTTCAAAATCACTTCTACGGTAAAGTAAAAATAAAGTACCATCTTTTTCGAGATAGACATTGCTTGAATTCTCTTCTTCCTTAATATCAAACTCTAAAACATCGCGATAAAACCTAATCATAGTCGGCATATCTTTAACAAATAAACCAAATCCGTCTAATCTCATATATCCTCATCTCTCCTAGTACAAATAGTCATTTCATCATCTTTTAGTGTATATGAACCAATCGAATCTCCAATGACTTCTAACTATCTCATTATAAAACAAAAAGATTGCTTTTTACAACCATACGTTATCAATCCAAACTCAAGACATCATACATCAGTAATTCCCAACCAGTTAAGAATAGTAGCAATCTTAATAAAATACAAAATAGCCTAGCTCTTCATCAATCAATATAACTTTTATGCTCGAATCTATTGGCATTCTCTCAATAACAGTTGTATTTTTGTCTTTATTTGTTAATCAACAGGTTTCTCCCCCATTCAATTCTCAATATTATTAATAATCATTTCACTGGTGATTTCATCCAAATTATATGTACTTGGTCAGAGCAAGATTATCATATTTCCTGATTTTTATTAGTCTGCTTATTCAGAAGTATTTCGTCAAACGTCACCATTTGCGGCGTCGATGAATCGGACTTACAAAGCTCTTCTCCAGAGGCGTAAGTTGTTCTCGATGAATCTATGCAGGCAGGATGACCTCATGCTCCTACCCCAACTAACAATCTCCATATTTTGTCCTTTACAAATAAGCATTGTTCTGTGTAGTGCTACGCCCCGCGGAGCAAGATCCTCACGGATGCGGCGATCTTAATTTTTCACTTCCGTCAAGCATAGACAATCACAAATAATGTCTACCACCAACTTCTACTTCTCTTCATTTTCATTATTCGCAACGTTTCTACTAATACTATCATTTTGCTTTTTGAATACAATACGACTTCTTTCTGGATAATTAAATCTACTAAATAGTATAAATTTAACTGTGTTTCAAAAGTATTTTTTGTATTGTTCAAATAGGTTAGCTTTGCTATGCACATTTTTGTCTGGTATTTCTAAATACATTAAGGATACTATACCCAAAATACAGGTAGCGAGAAATAAAAAGTACCAAAATGCATTATTCTGCACTTTGGTACTCCTTTGAAAGTTATATTTCACTCCCTGCTTACTACAACTTGATTTCGTCCACTAGCCTTTGCCTTAAGTAACGCATCATCCGCAGCCCTCAATGTGTCTTCCCATTTATCACCTTTATGGAGGGCAACGCCCGCTGAAATTGTTATTGGGCATATTGAATTTTCTCCAACTGCCACGCTTTTTCTAATCCTTTCTGCTACTTCTTCCGATCGTTCTAAATCACAATCGTAAAGAAGAATAAAGAATTCCTCTCCTCCCCAGCGAATGATTATATCGCGTTGCCTCACAGATTCCTTTAGTATTTCTGATACCCACAATATAACGCTATCTCCTGCACTATGACCATAGGTATCATTTACATTCTTAAAAAAATCAATATCAATCATTAAGCAGCTTATATTCCTGATATTTGCAGGAATAAAAAAATTACCACTCTTTTCAGTTATATTCTTTATCATATTACGATTATAAAGTCCTGTCAGAGGATCTTGAAGCATTGACATTTCCAAGAGATTCTTTGTTTTAAAGTGATCAAAATACACTATATTCATACAATAGTTAGCTGCAGTGGTTCCTATTACACTAGGAATTAAAAATGACATCATAGCATCTAAGTTAGCATATGGAATAAAATGCGAGGATAAGTAAATAAGAACCAAAAAACCGAAGTTTGCCAAAACACTACCTAGAAAGGGTGTTGCATATGTTATAGCAAAAAAAAAGCAGTAGCCATTCCATATAGCCTTCCCCTGCATGAGATGTATCAGACAAAATTTTCAACAACCATAAATTATTTAAAACAACTGCAAATAGTATACCGTAGCTTACAAAATACATTACAAGGTAGTTCTTGCATATTCTTCTTACCGTAAGGAAAAGTAATAGTAAAATAAGCACCCAACATCTATTAAACAAAGTTTCCCATGGAAAATGTCCCAAAATTACTCCATCAGACTGGATTCCAGAAACGTATCCAGCCACACCAATGATAATACTCCATTTGTTAAAGCTGGAGTAATATTCATACTTAGACTGTAAGAAAGCTTTTCTTTCTTTACCCCGTAAAAATAGGAATTTCATAATTGCCTCCTCTATAGCACGTGGCTTAAACGCCAATACAGAGATAACATAATAATATTATCGGCATTTCATTCAATATATTAAATATCAAAAAACAGCTTTCAAGTTATAAACCTGAAAGCTGTTTTAAATTATTAGAAATTCAATTTCTGGAACTGGGTTTATGCCAGGAGAATTAGCACAATTACTACTATTTTATTTGATGTATTTATTTGTCAATTGGTGCAACGAAAAATTGTTTCTATAAAATAATATTATGAGTATCTATGTTGATTTCTTGGTATTTCAATTATATATAACTCCTCTAAAAAAGTTTGTTTTTCTTGAAAACTTTTTTGCCACACACAAGTTATATCAATCCTTAAAAGGAGAATTCAGGATATTTGACAAAACTTTAAGCTGACTTTATGGCATTTGGCATTTTTGTATTTTTGATGGATAAAGCAGCTGTAATAACCCTTATTCCTTTTGCAGTAATTTTGTACCTAAAGGATCTGGAAATTTTTGATATTAAACCAAATGCTTTCATCTTTCTTAATATTCTAGTTACTTTGTTTCTTACTTTTTATCATTATCAGATACATCAGAAAAAATAGCTTTCCTTATAGATGCATTTGTAAAACCGTTGATATGATTTCCGCCATTTACGACAGCTCTGAATAAAAGTCATTACATCATCGAATTTGAAATTAACAATACCATACTGCACAAAATCCATATATTCAGATTGTAATTCTTCACGGCTATTAAACATGAAAGCCAAAGTCCCCTGATGAATGTGTGATTAAGGATACAAACCTCAATTTTATTTTACATCGCATTTCGAGAGAACGTTTTTGATTCACGACGCTCCTGAACCAGACACACAGAGCTTTTCCTAGCCGTAGGACGCGGCAGGCTTAACTCCGCATGAGATTGCAACGTGTATATTTGCAATGTCCATGAGTTGGGTCCTCGTAGTCCTTCTACCTTGGCGGGACCACGCCCCAACGAATGGATTTGGTCAGGATGACCTCATACCCTTCTACAACGTCATGCTTCATGCTTTGCCCTTTATGCAAATGTGTTGTTCTACGTTGTGGGAGGACCCGCCAAGTAAAAGCAGCACGGATGCTGCGGTCTCAAACAAAGTTTCGTTATTCTCTTACTTCAACTAATATACAAATGTGGAGTTAAACAATTTCTACATATGCTTTTTTTACAAACTTCAAGTAAATAACAGTATAAATGATTGAATTAACTCCATTTACTAAAGATTCCAGGCAAAATCATTAATGCGGGAAATGGGTCACTTAAAATGCTAAGATATAAAAAGAACTTTAATGACCTACTTATATACTTGTTTATATACTTGTTTATATCCTTTTTAAATACATGTAAGTAAGCTTTGTATAAAATTCCACCCAATATTCCAAATGCATTTATGGTTATAAGATATATGCTAATTGCCTGTGGCACTAAATTGGCAAAAACAAGAAAAACAATCCAAGAAACTGGTAATCCCATAATAAGCAATGATATTATTCTAATATAGACTTTATACGTTTATTCTTGATTATTAAACTTACTATGATAATTATGCCGCAAAAAACAAATATTAGAAACATAAAAATCAAAAAAAACAATGCACCCATATTTATCCTCCATAATAATCAGCAATTTAAATCTCAATCTCTAGTTATCTTAATAAAACATAAGTGAATTAACTAAATCTTTGAAACCTTGCTTTCAAAACCAGCGCATGAATGCACCGCACTCCTCCCATGTCATAGAACGTTTCCCATTTGCGTCATCGATGAATCGGACTTACAGAGCCATTCTCCGTAGGCGGTGCTACGCACTCGATGAATCGATGAGGGCAGGATGACCTCATGCCCGTACTCCAGCGAACCTTCTTCATGCTTTGCCCTTTACGTAAATGAACTTGATTAACTAAACCGCTTGCAACGGTAGATTTAAAAACAAATTATATTAAAACAATTTTACCACACTTTCCCTTAAAATTAAATCAAATATTTTAAAGGATGGTGTCCAAATACGACAAATAATCAAGCATTTATTTCTCCACTCCATTTTCTGATATGAGTTATGACCATGTGAGAGATTTTCTGCAACATTCAATCAGTATTAGGAAACTCAGTTGTGAATATGTCAATTCTTGTTACAGTGCCATCATGTTTCTTTATGAAACTGTCTTTGAAAGAGATTGGAATATGAAGCATATACCGCGTATTAAGAAAAAAAGAAAATTTCCTGAAGTCCTATCTAAGGAAGAAATCTTAAAGATAATTAATTCCCTTGATAACTTAAAGCACAAAGCCATGTTGGTAACGGCTTATTCTGCCGGTCTAAGAGTCAGTGATGTTGCCAACCTCAAGAAAATTCGCTTCGCTCATGACTTAAAAAACCAAACCTTCAATCATTACCAAATCCATCATATATACCATATCCTTTTACAACACACTCGGGCTCTTTCTCTGGTCTCATTATCCCAAC
>JAAYPF010000012.1 GCA_012519925.1 Clostridiaceae bacterium | reverse complement strand
TTGTAGCAAGGAACAACAATAGATAGTTTTTTCATTGTTTTCCTTTCAAACTAACTCATCTTTATATTGCTCAATTACTTTTTGTACAAAATTATTTAAACATCAGTAAGGGTTATTATTGATTCCCTCAACTTTTTAGCAACAGCAATTGTTCCAATGAGCATTGTTATAGTATAAAGAAGATATGCAGCTGAGGCATAAAATCCATAAATAATAGAATTCAAATCGGTTGTAATCCACCTTGAAAATAGGCAGACTAAAAAAATATTTAAAAAGGCTGACAAAGCTGCTCCAGTCATAATCAAAAAGAGAGCCATTGATTGTTGAAGATTTCTTTGCTTAACAATATCTAAAATTAAGAAGTAATAGCCTAAAAATGATAAAGGCAAGCAAATATAAGAAAATATTTGATAAATAGTAGCAATTAAATTTTCTTTCTTCTGCGCTTTTTTTCGATTTGATAAAATATACTCGTTATTTTTTTGACTAATATTATTAAAAGTTGTCAAATTTAAATCATAATCATTATACTTTTTATTAACATCAAGATTAGTTAATTGGTTACTAGTTCTAGGTAAGTCAGTATTCAAAATATTTTCGAAGAAAGTCAAATCTGTTTCAGAAAAATCCTGATATGTTAAATATCCATCACTGACTTGTGTATTGCAATAATTAGAAATTTTTCTACTTAAAGCTAACGCCATATAGGTAGATTGTAAAAAGTCTGAAATATGAAATGCACCAGTTTGTGATGACAGATAAATACCTGATTTTTTGTGTAATTTTCCACTTCTAAAAGCTTCTGTCAACTCTTCGTACACTTTTTTATAAAAAGTATTCGTCTTTCTAGCATTACCATGGTAATAGCCTTCTTCTTCAACCGCAAAACGTAAAGACCACTGACTTATATCTCCTTTTAATTCTAATTCTTCTCCACCAGCCCATAAATTATACGAAGCTAAAACCCTATCTCCAATTTTTCTTAAAGTCGGACTTTCATTAATTGCTAGACGCATTGACTCTCTTGAAGCCCATACATCTTTATCTTTTGTTCGACCATCGTCAATTCTGTAGATTAAACTCATTGCTTTTGGAGCATATGTCTGTGTTCTATCATTCATCGCCCATATACCATAATGTGAATAATTAATAGCCGAAATAATTATTGACACAGCAATAATTCCACTCAGGGGCAATAAAGCTAAAAGAGTTTTATGGATAAATTCTCTTCTTTGACGCCAAACTAGAGGAAGATTAACAATAATAATCATGATAGATGCAGTAAATACAAATGGAAAAATCCAAATAGAATCTTCACGCAATATCCAAAAATACATTATTGACGCCATAGCACCTATTGACCATGGAATTTGTTTGCTAACTTTTTCCTTGTGTCTAATAAACAGTGCAATCATACATGATAGAACTAAAAGAAAGAACCATGGAACTAATGCATTACGATAAATTCGATAGAATGCCTCATGATTTATCGGAGCAAACAAAATAATCACATAAATTAAAAGCAATAATTTTCGACTTGAAAAAATAGGGGATATTGCTTTAACAAAAATCAGTGATGCAAAAATAATAACAGCACCATATAAAAAACCATATGATATATTTAACCACTGACCTATAGCTAAAAACAAGGGATAGCCAACATTTTTAGCCATTGAAGTATAAAAATATGAACCTCCCAACCAATCTCCTGCTGTCATTGTAACAGCATTTTTCATCTGCATTATATCATCATATCCTGTTGATAATATAAGCTCCCACGAGCTTTCTTTCAAAAGTTTTAGCCTATAAAGACTAATCACAAAGAGTGCAATTATAAATAACACATCTTTCTTTTTTTTCATAAATCTCCCTACTCTATTTATCTCCTACAACCCTATAAATATTGTTGTTATCCTTATCATTATAAATTAATTCGAAATTATTTCCATATAATTCTGTCAAGTTTCTTGTAGTAAGTACATAAGAAACATTAAGTTTTTGTAAATCATGTATACTTAATGATATATCTAATATATCTTGTGCACTACCTACTCTCATTGAAGAATCATCTGGAGTCAGTGTAACTCTCATATGAGCATATCTGTTCCAATCATCTTCGAATTTTTTATTTGGGTCTAATATAGACATCAATTTAACATCTGGATAAAAGCGAACACTATTAATTGTTTTCGCACCAAACATTTGTGGATAATTGTATGCCATCGTCTCCGTAACCCAATAAGCGTTAGAATCTGATTTAACAATTGACTCTACTTCAGATGATAGAGCCTTGTTTTCAATGACTCCTATCCCTTTTACAAGGGGATTAATTGTCATACCACTCACTACGATAAGAGGCAAAAGTAGCGCAACAAAAACTTTCTTATATGAAAATACAAAAGTTAAAGTTATTAATGCATATATAAGGGTAAAACCTAAAATGTAATTTTTTCCTAAGTAAGCTAAACAATTAATATCCTTAATAGCAATTATTGAAATGATACAAAGTATTGCTATCATTATCATAGTCACTGCTGCTTTAGGTATTTCTTTATGTTCTCGCCATAAATATGAAATAAACCAAATGGAAGCAAAAACGCCGATAACTGCCAACGTCTGCCAAGCTCGACTTCCGGTCACATAGCTAAAAAATGTTACTTTTGCTAACCATTTTGGTATACCAATAATCGAATACGCAGCTAATAAAGTACTATAAAGGACAAGAAAAATACCGAATAAATTTGAACGAATTTTTTCTTTTTTTAGAACAATTGGAATAGCAATTAATAAAGCTGGAAAGAAAGAAACTGAAGTTGCTGATTCAACTTGATTCATCCCACTCGGTATTTTAAAAGGTAAAAGAATGGATATAAATATATCTGAAAAATGCGATATCGTTATATCTCCTCCAACAGACAGTCGTCTTCCAGGATAAACAGTATTTAGTGTTAATACTAGGGCATCCCAGCTTCTATAAAGAGTATAAATTATAATACTTCCCGAAAGAATTAAAGTTGAGGCTATAACAATCCAATCCCATTTTTTTATTCTTCCATTTTTTAATGCCCATATAAACTCAAATAAGAAAAACGCCATTAACAAGTAGGCAAACGGTATTTGAAATGCCGGGTATATTACCAATGTAAATCCTATTATAGAACTTACTAGAATCAAGGCCATGCCAATTTTTTTTAATTTTGAATCACTATGAAAATAATGATAAAGTGCTACAGCAATGGCTAATGAAAAATAGACTACATCGCCCAGATGCTGCATAAACCACCATTGAATAGCCGGAGTAAAGGTAATCCAAAAGCCACCAATAACCGATAAAAAGCGGTTTTTCTTGGTTAAAATCATGCTAAATTCAAATCCTAAAAGTAGCATGCCAATCATTTTAAAAGACCAATACCATGAAACACCTTTTTCGGCACCAAATATTAGGTACCCCCAATTAAATGGTTTTCCAATTACTGAGATATCACGAACTGGAGCATTGTAGGCTACTACCATATCCATTCCTGATAAGCCATATGATTTATTAATATAATGATTACCAGTATTAGCCTGTGAAATAGCAAATGGTGTTTGAACAAGCCATTCATCAGTCCGTATCATTCGTGGAACTCCAACGATTGTTCCATCAGAACGTGGTGTTAAGGACACCCAATTTTTAATAATGGATGCCCAGTCAACACTATCAGCATCTTCTGAAAAAGAATTAACCGTTACTGATTTTGTTCCCGATGACATTTCTGAAATTCCGAAATTATTCCAATTTCCAATTGAACTTCCATTAAAATTAAAAAATACACATAGTCCAAAAAGTAAAACTGCAAGACAGTATCGGTAATCTATTATTTTATTGATGCTTTTTTTCATAATAGTCATAAACTTTTAATTCATATTGCATTCGATTTTGACGAACTAATGTATCGAGAATAAATCCTGAAACAAAAGAAAGTGCTGCTAAAATCATTAAACCTGTTGCCAGAATTGCTGAAGGCATCTTGTGAATCATACCAGTTTTAGCAAATTCACTAATGACAGGCATTCCAATTAACAACCCTAAAATAAACAGAATTCCAGTAACTAAACTAAAGAACAATAATGGTTTATAATCTTTAAATAAATTAAAAATCATTTTCAAAACTTTAAAACCATCAGCAAATGTATTTAATTTAGACTCACTACCTTCTGGACGATCTTGATATGTAATAGGTACTTCAACTAATTTAAAACGTTTGTCTAAAGAATGAATTGATAATTCTGTTTCAATCTCAAAACCTGGTGATAAAACTGGGAAAGTTTTTACAAAAAGTCGATTAAATCCACGGTAACCTGTCATAATATCATTGTAATTTCCTTTGTACAATTTATTAATAAGATTTTTAACTAAGTTATTTCCAAAGCCGTGGAAACCACGTTTGTTTTCCTTAGCATATGTACCGTTTGACAATCTGTCTCCAATAGTCATATCAGCCATACCACTTCTTAAAGGCTCCAAAAGTTTTTCAACTTCTGCTGCTGGATAAGTATCATCAGCATCAACCATAATATAATAGTCAGCATCAATTTCACGAAACATTGAACGAACAACATTTCCCTTACCTTGTCGAGGTTCAAAACGAACAATCGCACCAGCTTCTCTAGCTAGCTCATTAGTTCTATCTTTTGAGTTATTATCATAAACATAAATGTCTGCTTCTGGCAAAACTTTTTGAAAATCTTTAATAACTTTTTGAATCGTCACTTCTTCATTATACGCGGGAAGTAAAACTGCAATTTTTTCTTTCATTTTTTCTTTTTCCTTTTTATTTTATTTTAAAAAAATCATTATACTTACTAACATAGTTTTTACCTATGGAAATATCATATTGAATTAATTTTAAATCTTCTTCAACTTGCTTTTGTGCATCTGATAATTGATCATCAGGGGTATTCTTATTTTCTAAAACACAAGTTAATAGAGCATAATATGGCGAAATTTTAGAATTAGTATGTGTCAACAATTCTGCTGTAAAGTCGCTTGAACTAACATAAGGATAATCCAATTTAACATCATGATGATTACTCCAGATAAAATAATCAGTCTGATATTTGCTTTCAGGTTTAGCACTAAATGCACTATTAGGATATAAACCTGGCAAATGATCTCCATAAAAAACAACACTTATATCCTTATCAATTTGAGCCAACTTAGATAAGAATAAAGAAGTCGATGAATCAGTTTGACTCAATAATCGTGCATACTCCGTTAAATTTGTATTTTCTTCATCAGTAAAGTCTTCTCCTGTTGCAACAACCTCTTCTGGAAATCCTATTGCCCACGGAGCATGATTTTGCATTGTAATCACAGAAAAGAATTGATTTTTAGATGTATCAATTTTGCTTAAAATCTCATCATAAACCGCTTCATCACTCATATACGCACCTGTTTTTTTGTCATTAGAGAAGTTTTCAGTACCACCATCTAAAAATATTTGATGTTTAAACCCTAATTTCGTGTAAACAGCGTTTCGACTATAATTACTTGCAGCAGAAGGATGGATAACATAACGATTAGAACTTTCAAATAAGTTACTAATAGAAGGAACATTGGAAAGTTTTGGAAATACTTCAGTATATAACGTAGATACAGTCTTTGAATAATTTGTATATGGCAGTCCCGTTAAAGTTTGAAACTCCATATTAGCTGTTCCTCCACCGTATCCATCTGAATGCATAATTCCGCTAGTTGTTAAATTTTTAATTCCATTAATATTACTCAAAACATCAGTAGAAACACTAACTCCATCAACATAAGTTGGATTTGCAAGGCTCTCACTTAAAATATAAATAACTGTTTGATTTGAAATATCATTACTACGTGTCTGATTAGTAGTATTTGATAAATCGGTATATTTTTTTACAATTTCTTCTATTGCTTTTTTACTGTAATTATCTGGAGTTTCCATAACTTTTTTAGTAAGTTGTTTAGTCCAAACATACATCAAGGATTTATACTGTGCATTAGTATTAGCACCCATATAAGCAATATTAATATCATTATTTAGCTTGGAGATAACTGGGATACCATCAACAATTTTATTGTCTTTTTCATTTTTGAAAATACTATAGATACCAAAAATTAAGATTAATAAAACTACTGAGATAGATACACGATAGCGTTCCTTTTTAAAGATTTTCCCTTTAAAAATTTTCTTTCTAAAAAAATAAATTAGGCCAATAATTAATAAAAGGAGAATAATACTCACAATAATAATTCTACTATCGACAAAACTTATTAAGAAGGCTGGTTCCTTTATCCAAGTAAAATCAGTAATCAAGAGGGGCTCACTCCTCATTTCACCTTTTAAATAATTTATAAACGATATTATAGTTCCTAAAACAATTATAAAAATTGTCGTCGGTATGTAACGGTTTATAAGTAAGTATAAAAATATAAAGAATACTGATATGAAACTTACTTGATAAAGGCTTGCACCTTTTAGAATATATGCCCCGAAAGGACTAGTGTTTTCTTGAATTCCTAATTGTATTGTATAGTTAAATATTAATGCAAAGAATACACTCGTTATGACAGCTAAAGAAAAATTTATTTTATTATTTTTTATAGCTTCGAACGCTCTAAAAGTCAATTTAATAATAAAATAAAAGATAGCAAACGTAATAATTGAACTTATAAAAATTTGTTTAATAAAGTCTGAAACATTTTCATTTGCTAAACTAGGTGATATATTAGCTATTAATTTATTGTCAGATACTACTAAAAAAATTATAAGATAATACATTGGACTTTCTGAAAGATAATAATCTTGAAAAAAAGAATTAAATTGCTCGACCAAGTGAAGAGTATCAACAATATATTTTATAATAAAAGCCAATATGATTGAGAATAAAACAATGACTAATCCTCTATACTCAAAAAATTGATTCTTACCAAAATCAAATATTTTAAATTTGTGATTGTTAATATTGTGAGTCACTAACAAAAAATATGAAACTAGAGTATAGCTAACGTATCCCCAAATCACCTTATAAGCATTTTCTACCTTCAAATAATGAATTAAATAAGTTGAAAATCCAATGAGTGATAAAATACCAGATACTACAAAGAAGTTTCTTACAGTTATGAAGTCATCTGAAACTTTGTTTTCAAATAGGATTCTACACCCAATAATAGCTAATGAGATATAGAATGCGAAGATTAGCACTAAAAAGCTATGTAATTTTTGAGTCCAATTAACCTCTAAAAAAGCTCCTTTAACCTTTTCTATCATGCGTCACTTTCTCCAAACTCCTTCTAATAATATACTTAACGGCTCTAGCTGGGCCAATAAAAATATATTTAAAGGCACCTTTTATACCACCCATGTATGTGAAGTCTACATAAGTGTGCGGAGCACTATCACCACGTTCATTATATAATTTGTTATCTACAAACGGCGTCATATCAATTGGATTCTTAGAAATTCTAAAATCATAATGTTCATTCCACGCAATGTAGATAAGAAGGCGTTCGATAGCGTGTAGAATAGAATTTTGAGGTAGTGGTTCAGCAGGAACATCTTCATCAGTTAATCCTAAATCAAATAATGGTTTTAATGCGTCATACTTAAACCAAACGTATGTACCATAACTCATGACAAAATTATGGAAATTATTAAAATCAATCGCTTTAGTCATCCCCATTTGTTGCCACAAATCATTCATTGCAGGAGCAATTAAATGTTCATTCCATGCATCAACAATCTTGTTAAATCTAAAGAAAGTTGGAATATCTGCAATAACAATACCCAATTTATCATTGTCAAAGTTAGCCAAAATATTGTCAGCAGGTTTGATAAGCATATCTATCAGCTCGTTACGCCAAGACTCACCTGCCCAAAAATCTGCTTCCTTAGACTTTTTAGTATGGAAATGTCCGATATAATCATAATCTGACAAATAGTCTTTTAATTTTAACATTGGAAGGACATCACGACCAACATTTCCAGTTACAAAAATTTGAGCATCTTTGCCATTACTACGTAAAATAGATTCTATCTCTTGTTTTTTAGTAGCATTATCTGTTGTAATAAACAAATCATAAACAAAATGGAAGTTTTCAAAAGCATCCAAAAAGTCTTCTAATAAGTCAACATAAAAGACATGAAGATGTACCGCAATTTTTTTCCCAGCTAAAGAACCATCGATTGCTGGTTGCAGATACTTACGTGCTAAAAGATATTTAAAATCTGGGAAATTAATCTCAGACATGTGAGAAACAATCAAATCAACTGGATAATCACTTGTTCTCTCGATTTCATCTAAAAGATACGGTGTTATATGTTGATTATTATCGATTGCTTTAACTTTTATAAATGGAACTCTGTGATTCAAGATTGCTGTTGGATTATAGTATGAGAAATCCGCATGTAGCATATGACTAGCATCTTCGTTAACAGTATTAAAAATAACCGCATACTTAAAGCCAGCATCTATAAATTTTGTTGTTACTTGCGTTTCGTAATTATCAATAACATCTTGAACATTGGTAT
>JAAYPF010000060.1 GCA_012519925.1 Clostridiaceae bacterium | reverse complement strand
CTGTAGAAATTCATTAAATCAATCTTTAAAGTTCTATTTTTGCGTCAGTACAAAATCTTCAAAAATTTTATTGTTGATAAATCTGGTTACTTCTTAATTGTATAATTTAACGAACAAGCTCTACATTGTATTTTTACTTCTTGTCTACCTCTTTTAAAGCTCTATATAGGGTAGAGGAAGATACCCCTGATAATTGTTCAATTTCTTCTGTAGAAAATGCCCCAGTTTTATATAAACGGATTGCTTTAGCTGTTGCTTCTGTTTTTGGTTTTCTCCCAACGGTTCCATTTTCTTTTGCATTCTCATACCCTTGTTTTCTGCGTTTTTCTGCATAGAAATTTGTTAATGTAACGAACCCTCTCAGCATAGTAGCGTAATTCTCACCAGATAAGTACGGCTCTGATATGCTGCACAGCATCACACCCTTGTCCTGTAAATCAGACAGAATTTCTTTAAGCTCTTTTGCAGTATCTGCAAGATCGGTAACAGATCGCACAACAAGTCTTTTAGTACTTGAGTCAGAAAGAATACTATCAATATCATCTAAAAGTTTCTCAAATTCATCTTTACTACCCGTTGTATCAGAATATATGAACTGTTCTTCTATTTCCAAGTCAGTTATTATCTTGAATAGTCCTGAATTATCAACAAATTCCCCTGATGTGTTTTCAACAAAATACGCCATATCCATTTATTATCACATCCTTTCCTGTAATCTCATGAGATTATAACAATCTCAATATCTCTATTTATTTTATTTAATGGGCCATAGCTTTCCCAAAATAGAAACGTATATCTTCTTTTTTAAAATCATAATGCTGCAAAGGTAGTTATGAGCAAAGAAAAATAAACAATCTATTGTGGGAAAGCTGGCAAAATCTTAATTTTGATAGCCCATTTATTTCATAGAATTATGAGGGTCCCAAAACCTGATTATTAATCTTCAGGCCACGCATAATCCGAATCGGTGAAATCAAGCATCTGTGCAGATAATGTTATTGTTCCGTCGGCATTTACCGTTAGACCTACTTCGCCATTTTGTGAAGCCATCTGCGTAAGTGCTGCAAGGGTATGCTTTGAAACTTTGAAAGTAACTGTTATATCACAAATCATAATATGGTCCTCCTTATAATATTTGATAATAGGGTAGAGTAGGTTGGTTGGATTAAAACTCTGCATCTTCATCATCTTCATAATCCAATCTCCATTCTTCACCCATTTTCTTTAATAGCTGCTTATCGACAATCTGCTCATCTTCCAGTGCATAGTAATCATCAATTATCTGGTAAACAAGATGTCTTAGCCTGTTGAAATCATTGAGCTGCTTGACAGCATACATTTGTGTTAAGTCATTCCACTTTTTATTCTCTGCATTGGATAGATAACAGGACACAATAAGCTGTGGGCTGTCTATACCATCTTCGTCAATTTCCAGTTCCAGTGAGCCTATTTTAGTACTAAACATAGCCTGTAAAAGTTTAGCAACGGTTTCTGTAACAGGTATAGATACGAGTGATGATGCTGGAACTGAGAATGAATCATTAAATTTATCTTTCATTTGAAAGCCCCCTTATATAAGTTTTTATTTCTAATTTCACTCAATATAGTTCTTACTGCAGTGTCCGAAATAATCTTTGTCCAAAATTATTCTTTTTTGTCCATTATGTAGTTCCATTAGTCAAATAATTTTTTATAATCGTCATATTGGTTGGAAATAGGCATAAAAAATCCCGCATTATCAATACGGGATTTTTTAAGTAATATTCAGTTTGTTTTATTGGTTATATATAGGTCTATTCTTTTTGAATCATATACAATGCCGTCTTTAACACTGATAATAGAGTTTATGGTAAAGTACCCATAAGAGGTCCAGTTTACAATGAACTCATAATGATTAAATCCGACAATTCTTCCATGGACCTTATTGATCTGATATGTTATGATCGGATAATTTCTATCAACTGGAAACTCTTTATCAAAAAGACTTCGCTGGACCTCAGGTGCAACTATATCATATATCTCATTCTTTACCTCTTGAAAACTGTCCTTATCATGGATGGTTACTATCTTCATAGATTTCAACGCAATGCTTCTTGCATGAATATATGACACTGTTGATATCAATAAGAAAAGTATGACAGAAGATACTATTATAAATGCTATCTTTTTCTTATTATTCATTTCTTTAATATTGAAGATACATCTATATTAAATATTTCACCAATATTGTAACACAACCAATTAAACCTATCATTTACTGCATCCAAGTTCCACTTCTTGTTAAAAGTTCCTGCCTTGTAATCATTAACAATCTTTTGTGTAATTTGATATACTGTCGTTTGACCTTGTTTTGTTGCTGTCTTATTACCTTTTCTATCTAAACCTTGATATATATTTATTTTTTCATTAAAAGGGAAGTTCTGGGCTGACCTATTTTTTGTTCCACTCAATAGAGTTAAATTACCTAAAGTATTAAGGTATACTGGTCCTTCTGGGAACATAGTTACCCAAGGGCTATCTTCTTCTGGCTTTTGCGGATATATGTGTTCTACGTTCAAAGACTTATAATCAAGTGAGATAAAAGCAACTTCATCTTCATCTGTCTGGTAATACTCTACAACTGAAAGAACGGCTTTTAACCAACCTTCATAATAAATTTCACCTTCCAGTTTGCTTAATACAATATCCTTAACATTTAGGGTGCTTATTTTAACATCCATTAGTGCTTTTAACTTTATAAAAGGCTCCTTATTCTTTATACCTACAATAATATTGAATAATGTCTGCTTCAAACTGGTTAAAGTGATTCCTGCAATAAAATTCAAGTAGAAAAAATTTCTTAAAGCTAATTGTAATTCTCTCTTTTCTTTGTAACCTACATGCTCTATTGCTATTAACATTGTCGCCCAATATGTACCCCAGGGTAAATACCAGAAACTTGTAATTAACTTATCTGCAGAATTATAAATTAATCTGTATTCCTCTACAAACTTCTTAAAATCACGGAGAACAGCATTAGAATTTTTACCCTTGAACAATACCTTTAATTCGTCGACCAAAGACTTTTTAGGATTACTACCTAATAGGTAGTATTCATAGTATGTAAAAAGGTCTGTTAAGCTGTCTTCAAACTCTTTAGTCCATTCTTCACACAGTCTCCAGTCATGCATGAAAACTTCACGACCATGATTATCATTTACTAAACCTGATAGCAAATATCCCTTAATTATATCAGCTGCCGATAAATCCATACCTCTATCGTTTAGAACTTGGAATAATTTGATCGCAAAACTTTCGTCAAAGCAAGTGATTTTTATCATCTTAACTTTGTTCAAAAGATAATTAATAAACTCTCCCGACTTTTCTTCGCCTAACTCCATTAAGTGTTTATAGCAAATTACAGAAGTATTCTTATACCTGAACTTTGCATCAGATTCAATTTGCTGTTTAGAAGGTTTTTCATATGTAGAGAAATCAATATTCTCATCAAATATCAACTCCTGAACATTGCTTGATTGCGAAACATCTGTTTGTAGCCTTAACCTTGTTAATTCATTAGTATCAGCTATACAGCTCTTTATTTTACCCATTTTTACTACATCTGGAAATTCATTAACATCAATAAATTTGTTAATTTTTGGATACGTCTGCCTTATAGTACAAAGCAATATCATTAATGTAGTTAACCTTTGTTGCCCATCTACTACTTCTTCAATTTTACCCTTTTTTACTACTATAAGAGAACCCAGAAAATAATTACTATCAATAGTTTCGTCCTCTTTGTTATTCTCATATGCTTCAAGTAAATCTTCCCACAACTGCTCAACCTGATCGTCTACCCATGAATAAGGTCTTTGATAATCAGGAATTTGATAAATTACATCACCACTTGTAAATACATCTCCCAAGGAAAGACTTACAGGAACAAATAAATCTGCTTTTGGATTTCCCACCATAAACCTAAACCTCCCAGTATTTTCTTTCTACCCCAAATGTTCCTCTTTCATTTGCTACAAAACCCAATGACTCACAACACTCACGATAGAATTTTTCTAATTCAAGGTTTGGAGCAGGTTGGTCACCTAAAATAATTGAGATAGCTGAATTTGTTTCTCTTCCATCCCTTAATTCATTATTGAGATGTGTAGCCATATTATTATTTGCATATCCTATAAATCTGCTTGGATAAAACTTATATTTGTTGTTCTCTTTTACAGCTACAAAACAAGTACCTTTCTTTATTAGCCCTAATCCAAAACTATATTCAGGGTCCTTCTTTGAATTTAAGTACTTGTCCAAGGTTTTAATATTCTCCTGTAATTCCTTTAAGTTCTCTACTATTCTCATAATAGCTACCCCCTATATAGAATCAAATCCCAACTGCCAAAATGCCATATCCAGCATCTTCATTTGAGGATACTCAATTTGACGTGCTTGTGATATGGCTTTTCTGACAGTTTCAAGATCATATTTATTTGCTTCGTAATAATCTGCCAGCCCTTTTATTGAAGATTTACCTAATAACTGCGTTGTTATGTTGTACTTATTTACTCCCTTTTTGAAATATTCATCATATGCTGGTACACAACCCATAGTTCCTAATAAAACTTTCGTTACCAGTATATCTGAAATATCTGTGCTTACAACTTTGATATTTCTCCTCTTATCCCTGTAAATAGTTTTTAGATTATCTATTAACTCTAATAAAATATTAAGGTTCTCCTGATTTTGCAACCCTTTATAGTCAATAGACCAAAGACTATTATATGTAGGTTTATATAGTTCTTTGATTATATCAATATGAACTCTATAATCTTTTTGAAGAAGAAAACTACTACCTCGGAGCATACCCCAAGATGCCAGATAAAAGGATAAATGCAATGAAAGATAATCTACTTCCTCTTCTGTTAAATTACTTTTCTTATGAGCCTTAACAAATTGTTTGTAGCAATGCTCCCAAGATAGATACCTCGCATTTTGGTCAATTTCTAATTCTGAATAGTATTTGTCTATACCCGTCAATACCTTTTCGATGGGAATAGTAGGCTGCTTTCGTATAAAACTAAAACCATTCGAAGTATCTGTTATCAATACAGATTTTGGCGTTGAACTCATTGTGTCAACCTTTGTGAATGTTACTATCTTCTCCTTCAAGCTCAAATAGGTCATCTTATACCCGTTATCAATCCAGCAATTAGGAAAAGTATGTGTATTGTCAGCATACCAATATTCTTTATGGTTGTACGCTGAATAACATAGCCGTTCTCCGACAATGCTTTCAATTTGCTCGAATGTCAATGAAACCTCATTGTCTTTTAACTCAGAAAAATACATGATTAATCCTGCAAACTTATCACCTCTGCCCATAACTGCACCACCTTAAAATATCATAGGTTCTATCTCAAAATCTGTTAAAACTCGTATTCTTCTTTCTACTTCTTCACCTTCAGGATATGGGCCAGCATTGCCTTTAATAATTTTCTTTGAACCATCAGAATATTTTAATGTTAATATCCATTCATAACCATCAAGCATGTCATGAGTAAAGTTATTACCCCAACCTGTTGTTATTGGTTCAAGAAAGTTTAGAAATTCCCTCAGCCAATACTTGTCCACTATATACTTATATACTTCTACTGGTTTGTTGCTATCTCTGTTGAATAATGAATGTTCTAATGTTCCACTTTCGCTTATATCTAACTGATGTTTTGATATCTCGTCGGAAGCAATTAAACCCATTGATGTATTCAGAACCCTTACTGACTTAATCCTTTTTACATCAATTCCTTGTGTTCTTCTCCGATAGTCAAAAAGAAATCTATTAAAAGCAAACCCTGTAATCAGCTTATCAATAACATCCTTAACCTCTAATTTATTGTTAGAACTTATATGGTAATGCCTCAATCTTGCATCTTCAATATATTGCTCCACAGTATCAGGGTTGTCTTCTATGGTTTTATGAAATTCCTCTTGTTCTTCTTTATTCTCAAAATATAAAATTACTTCATCAAATCTCTGTTTTGCCATCCATTGTTCTTGATTTTCCTCATCATACAAAAACTGCTGAATAGCATAATCAATACTATCTTTAATTATATATCTATAGCAAAATAAAGACTGAGATTTATATACAGGGTCATGAATGAAACCCCATTCTGGTGCAGGTGTACTATACCTGCCAGAATCCAAAGTGACTATTTCAAATTCCTTTAATACTGTTTCCCTGCATAGTATTTTTAAGGTTGAAAAATGTGTACTCTCATTGCATTGATTATATGAATAGAAAGGTCTATTGTCATGCCTTCTGTCTTCAATATCCCATTCATCTACCAGCTTGAAATCAGGGTTGTAAATATTGTAGTAAGTATCACCAAGCTGCTTCCATTCCAACTTGCTTTTTAGCCTTGCTACAATTTGCTCAAGTGGGGGATTTAATAAGCCCAATCTTTTCTTCCATAACATTTCAATCTGTTGCATAGTGCTGTTTTCATTTATGGGGGTGTTTCTATCACCAGTCCTTGAATAAATGTATCCAATCTGTATTGAATTGTATCTTTTACACTTCGACTTTAGGTAAAAAGGCACATTATATGAGTTAAATACTGTTAAAACATCAATCTCTTTCCCTCTGACTGATATAGTTTCTACAGCTATAGAAGGCACATTATCTCCTGCAAATACTGTGTTTGAAAGCAAATCCAAAATAGCAGCTTGATTCTTTCTATTTGGACTATCTTCTGACAATCCTGTTATTTCTCCATTATCAGCTACCCCAAATAGTATGTAGCAATCCTCATTATGTACTGTATTTGCAAGGCATAATATGTCTAATAGCAACCTTTCATTTTCACTGTGCCATTCCTGTTTATAGTCCCAATATTCACCCTCTATTTTCTTGTTTATTAGGGTAAATATTTTATGATATAGTTCAGGTTTGATAAAATCACCTCCAATGTCAGGAATTTTCTTAGATATAGCTAAAAATAGTAATCACCATATTTAAGAGCATACCGCACTTAATTCTGCCTCATCATCGGACAAATTTTTATAATAAATGCAAAGTGTAATATGCAAGTTTTTCATATCTTCAAAACCATCTATTTCTGACAATTGATTGATATTTGCTTTCCTGCATACATTTAATTCCTTTTTGGATAAATAGAACTTCTTTATAAACTCTTCCTGGATCTGCTCATTGTCATCTAAATATCCCAATCTGTTCTCAGAATCTGAAAATTCAGGATTTGCTAATGTATTCAAATATAAGTCTTCAATAATTGGTTTGAATAATTTTTGTACGCGTTCTAAGGTATTAATGTATTTAGAAATCCTTTCATCTATTGTAGCTTGTGAGGTAATTGTGATATTACCATTTGCATGTGCATATTTATTGCGTTCTTCAACAAGCTTTCTCAATTCACCTTGCAAATCAGAATCCATTCCTGCAATTTTAAGAAGCAAGAATGCATCACTTTCATTTAACATGGCAAAACTGCCAAAATATAATTCTCCGTTTCTTGTATTACTACCCCCGTAAAAATCTTTTGCGCGATTATCCTTACTTAAATAGTAAATTGCTTTTTCTAACTCATCTGGTACACTTATGTTTAGTTGCAACAACAGGTAATAAATGCAAACCATAAATATCATGTGTAGCTGTATATATGCGAACTGATATAACCCATTAGAATAACTAAGGGCGAGTGCTTTAAACAAAGTCTGAACATATTCTCTTTCATTTTCATCTTTATAAAGTACTGGTAAATAGTCGTAGAGCAAATATATCTCTTCATTCACTTCATACTCATAGTCTGTATAGTTTGAATCTGTGATTTTGTAATCTGCACCCACATTACTCACCCCAAACCTTAGAAATCTTGTCCTTTATTTTTTCCTCAAACATTTCAATCAGTAGCTCATTCTGTTCTACAATAGCAATTTCTTTTTCTATTATAGAAACAATTTGCTGTTGTGTTTCAATTGGTGGCGTCGGTATTTGTATGTTTACCAAACTCCTTATCGGTAATTGTGGCTGCGCACTACCAGATAAAATATTTGCAATTTGACTTGCAATAAAATCTGAAAGAAATAACACTTTTATGAAGTTCGCATCATAATAAGTTTGGTTTACTCTCAAAATTAACATTCCAGAATTTATTCTTACATTTTTATAAGGAACTGAATTATCATACAATGCAATATTACCAACAGTCCCCCTTGTAGTTAATACTATATCATTTCTATTTAGCTTTCCTTTTCTAAGAGAATTATCTTTTTCATTTGAAATAAATTGTAAAGAGTCAAAATTAAAATACCCCTTTCGAACATTACCAGTGTTTAAGAATAAGCAATATCCATCTGATGAAAAATCTTCTTTTTTAGGATAATTAATACCTCGATCTCCATCAATTATTTCAATTTCACTATCTCCCAACTTAACCATTTCCCAGCTTGGGTCTATTTTAATAGTCGGCTTATAATTCTCAACGACCTGCTTTGCACCGTCGATTATTTTTTGATACCCCTCAATTTCCTTTACAATTTCTTCTTGAATGTGTAATGGTGGGAGAGGTATTTTATAAGCTTTAATTGTAGCAGGTGAAATGTTTCCTTGAGCTCCTCCACCAGCATTATCTTGACAATAATTATAAAATTTATCATCAAATAGAAGATACATTAGGTATGTTGGATTTATAATATCTTTATTTGCTTTTATATTAGCAACGCGCTGATTTAACAACAAATTATTTTGCCTTGAAACAGAAACTTTACCTACGGTTGCACCAGTCATTGCAAGTAAAATATCATTTTTATTAATTACATATTTTTCAAGAGACTCATCATAAGGAAAATATTGAATATCGTCGTCTATATTTAAGAATGACTTATTCTCTAAATTACCTATTTTTATTACTGGTAGTGCACCATCAACTTTCTCATTAAGTAACGAATCACTTTTAAATGCAAATCCTGTTATTATTTCGCATACTTCATGTAACTCCACCATTGGATAATTACTATTAACGACAATAGCTTCCTTATATCTTTCCCCGACCAAAATATAATCCTGCTCGGCAATATCCTTTTTACTTGCAATAGTTACAAGAGCATTATCTGACACATCTATACCTTTCTGATAATCCTTAATAATTCTAATTACCTCTGGGATATCGCTACCTTTTACCTCTCTTCTTTGTGCTCCCAGGTCATATCCATCGTTGTTAATCTTTACAAACAGAATTTCATCCTTCTGTTTTGCAAGTGTTTTATCTATCAGCAAAATACTTGTTTTTACACCGCTATATGGATTGAATACCCCTGCAGGAAGTGATATTACTGCATAAAGCAATCCATCCTCAACTAAATATTTTCTTAGAGATTTATAGGCGTTAGCTGATTGAAACACTATACCCT
>JAAYPF010000059.1 GCA_012519925.1 Clostridiaceae bacterium | reverse complement strand
TATTTTAAAGGTGCTAATATGTTTGATTATATGGAGACTTATGATAAAATAACCTTTGAGTACGCAAATAAAGTATTTAATGAACATTTTACAGCTGACAAACTAGCTATGTCAGTGATAAAGCCAGCATAAGGGGGATAAAAATGGGATATATAGAATTTCCGAAATTAGGAATTAGAATTCCCATTGACAGGGAAGCGTTCAAGATATTTGGTCTGCCGGTTTATTGGTATGGAATAATTATTTCTGCCGGTTTTTTTCTAGCAGTTGTGCTTGGAATGAGGAATTCAGAGAAAGCAGGTATTAAGCAGGATGATATAATTGATTTGGTGTTGTTTGCAGCTCCTGTTGGTATTATAGGAGCACGGCTATATTATGTTATATTCAATTGGAGTGAGTTTAACGGGGACTTTATGAAAATAATCAGCATTAGAACCGGAGGGCTTGCACTATATGGCGGGTTGATTGGAGCAGTACTTGTAGCTGTTATATTTTCAAGAGTTAGAAAGATCAATACTCTAAACTATTTGGATTTTTGTATTCCTTATTTTGTTCTTGCTCAAGCCATAGGTAGATGGGGCAACTTTACTAACCAAGAGGCATTTGGAGGAAACACAAATCTTCCATGGGGTATGACGGGTAATGAAATAAAGGAATATTTACAGCAGTTAAGTAATTTGAATTTTGGGGTTGATCCTAATGTTCCTGTGCATCCAACATTTTTATATGAATCATTGTGGAATTTTGGAATGTTTTTGCTTTTGATTTGGTTTTCAAAGAGAAAGAAGTTAAATGGTGAGGTCTTTTGCCTGTATATGATGGGATATGGGGCAGGAAGGTTTTGGATCGAAGGATTGAGACTTGATAGCCTTGAGATGGGGAATCTTAGAATATCACAGTTCTTGTCTATCGTGTTTATTATTGTTTTTGCTCTGATTTTTGTAACAAGACGAATAAAGGATAAAAGGAAAAGGCTAGAGCTTGAAAACACAGGAGAAAGTGAATTTAGCTCTTTGATAAATCAATTAAAAGAAGAATCGGAGGTAGAAAGTGTCGAAACTTCTGGTCCTTACAGAGAAGAACAGATAGTTCATAAAACTATTCAAGCTGAAGAAGGAAAAGAGAGTTAGAAGAGTTTGCTATTATTGTTTATTTTAGACTTCATTACATTTATGTTACATTTTTCATAGTTTGTTGACGAATATTTAGTAATTTCTTATAATATAAGGGCGAAAAGCAAGTAACTATTGCAAAATAGGATATGAAATTTGTCAAAAAAAGATATTACTAAAGATAATGGCGGTGCGAGAAATGAATGAGATGAAGATTCAAGAGCTACAGTATGAGCTCAACACTATGATAGACAATAATGACGATTATAATAAAATTTACAAAATAAGTGTCGAACTTGATTTATTAATAGTCGAATACTATAATAAAATCTTAAACAGGAAAGAATGATTGTAAAGCGGATAAAAACTCAATTTATTGAAGGTATTATCATAACCGCTATATTGTAGTGTTAAATATTGGTGTTCATTGACATTACATATTCATAAAAATATAATAGTATTGAATAATAGTTTTAAACTACTGCTAAATTTGAGTTTATATAGTCTTTGGCAGTAGTTTTTGATTAGGTGAGTCTATTAATTATATAGTGAAGGTGAATATATGTATTATGTGGAAAAAACAAAGGATTTTAATTTTTTCAAAAAGTTCGATTATATTTTGTTTTCAGCAATAATAATTTTATCTATAATAGGTGCATTTGTTGTAAGCAGTGCTGTAAATCCGATGGGTAATGCAAGAAGGATGATTATAGTACATGTGGGCTCAATTATTGTAGGTATAGTGGCAGCTATAATAATAAGCTGTATTGATTACAAAGATTATAGAACGTTAGGTATATTTTTTTATATTGTTACTACGGGGTTTTTGGTATATGTGCTTTTTGCAGGTATTGGTGATCAATATGGAAGCAGAAGTTGGATAGATTTAGGTTTTATAACCTTCCAGCCTGCTGATCTTGCAAAGATATCATATGTATTGCTGGCTTCGGTTTTTTTGGAGAGGATATATGATGAGCAGAAAAATAGAAAGGTTAATATATTTAAGTTCTTAATCTATTCAGCTATACCTATTGGGCTTGTTCTTGCTCAGAAGGATTTTGGAACTGCATTGGTATTTATTTTTATGTTCTTTGTTTTAATATTTATATGCGGTATTGCTTATAAATACCTTGTTATATTGGTGACGACCTTTCTCTTATCTACGCCATTTATATGGTTTTTCGTACTTAATGAAAAGAGACAGAATAGGATAAGAGTTTTTTTAAATCCCGAACTTGACCCTCTTGATGCAGGGTATAATGTTATAAGATCAAAGATGGCTATTGGATCGGGGCAGATATATGGAAAAGGACTATACAAAGGCATTCAGACGCAAGGTGGATATGTACCGGTTAGCGAATCGGATTTTATTTTTTCGGTTGTTGGTGAAGAATTAGGCTTTATTGGAGCTGTAATAATTATTTTGTTGATTTGTTTTATCCTTATACGATGCCTATATATTGCTAGAAAAGCCCGAGATTCATACGGAACGTTTGTAGCTGTTGGTGTTACAGCAATGTGGGGATTTCATGCAATGGAGAATATAGGTATGAGTGTGGGAGTATTGCCTGTTACTGGTATTCCGTTGCCTTTTGTCAGCTCAGGAGGAAGTTATATGTTGACAAGCTATATTGCTGTTGGGATACTTTTGAGTATCTCAATGAGGAGAAAGAAGGAAATATTTAATTCATCGGATTAAAGTTATTTCAAAAATAACGTGCATAGCAATCTAACTTGTGTGTGGCAAAAAAGTTTTCAAAAAAACAAACTTTTTTAGAGGAATTATATAATTCAAGTTCTAAAGTTTCCAGGCAGAAGGAAAAAATTCAGTGGTGCAATAAATATAAAACAGGTTTTTAATTGGTAGTTGTAGCAATTTTATGAAACATGAGTTTATTTAACAAGTTAAAAAATAACAATTATATTTTAAAAAGGTAGGAATAAAGTCCTATCTTTTTATTTTTTTATAGGAAATTTAAAATATGACTTGATTATTAACTAAATTTAGACTAAAATTTAATTATAAGTGGTGAAAAGTGGTGTGAAGTGGTGGATGATACCAAAATGTGAGGTGAAATAGTTGTTTTATGGTGAATACCAGCATTCAGTTGATGCTAAAGGTCGTGTTATAGTACCGTCTAAGTTTAGAGACGGACTTGGTGAGAAGTTTATTGTAACGAAGGGCCTTGATAACTGTTTGTTTGTGTATTCGTCAGAAGAATGGGGAAACCTCGAAACCAAGCTTAAAGCACTTCCATTCACTGATAAGGACGTAAGAGCCTTTGTAAGATTTTTCTTTGCAGGAGCGACTGAATGTGAAGTGGACAAGCAGGGAAGAATATTATTACCTCAAAACTTAAGGGAATATGCCGGATTGGAAAAAGACATTTATGTTATTGGGGTATCCACAAGAGTTGAGATTTGGGACAAGACCAAATGGGAGAATTACTCCGGGGATGATAATATGAGCGCAGAGAATATTGCCGAAAAGATGGCAATGCTCGGGATATAGCCCCTTTATGTAAAGGAGGCAAAGTCATAGGGACTCGATGTCCTGGAGATTTTCTTAGCCACTTTATACAAAAGAAAAAACACAGGAATAAGATAAAGTTAATTTTGGAGTTGATAATGTTTAATGGAATTTGAGCATAAGCCGGTACTTTTTGAAGAGTGTATTGAAAATCTTGCTATAAAGCCTGATGGAGTATATATTGACGGTACTCTAGGAGGTGCAGGGCATTCTTCAAGGATATACCAACAACTTAGTGAAAAAGGCACTTTGATAGGATTAGATCAGGATGGATTTGCCCTAGAGACGTCAAAGAAACGATTGCAAGCTCAAAACGGCAAGGGTTCTCTGATATTTTCCAACACAAATTTCATTAATATAAGAAATGTATGTGATGAAAATAAAATTGAAGCTGTGGATGGGATTTTACTAGATCTTGGGGTTTCATCACACCAGCTTGACGAAGGTGAAAGAGGTTTTAGCTATAATAAAGATGCTCCATTAGATATGAGGATGGATAGAAGACAGGATTTTACAGCCGAAACAATCGTGAATGAATACAGTAAGGATGAAATAAAGAAAATAATCAGAGATTTCGGCGAAGAGAAATGGGCAGCTAGAATTGCTGAGTTTATAGTTAAGAGAAGAAATGAAAAGAAAATTGAAACAACAGGTGAGTTGGTTGAAATAATAAAGGCGGCAATACCGAGTTCGGCAAGAAGAGAAGGACCACACCCAGCAAAGCGTACTTTTCAGGCATTCAGGATAGCAGTAAACGATGAGTTGGGTATTCTAAGTAGGACGATAGAAGATGGTGTAGGTTTGCTGAAACCTGGAGGAAGATTTTGTATAATAACATTTCATTCTCTAGAAGACAGAATAGTAAAAAACGAGTTTAACAAACACATGAATCCATGTACTTGTCCTAGTTCCTTTCCGGTATGTGTATGTGGAAAGGTAAAGACTGCACAAGCAGTACATAGAAAACCTATAACACCTACAGAGGAAGAATTAGAAGCTAATCCAAGGTCTAGAAGTGCTAAACTTAGAGTAATTGAAAAAGTGTAGGAATCCGGACTATAATCCGGGTTAAAATACAAAACAAAAGATAAAAAGAAAAATACTAAAGAGAAAAACACAAAAGATAAAAGAATACAAAGGATAAAATACAAAAGAGAAAGTGTAGTTCGAAATTATTGGGTAAAGATTTTTTACTAATATGTAAGACACGCTAAAGACAAAAAGGAAAAATACAAAAGAAGTACTAAAAACACAAAAGAAGAAATTTGAATTACAAAAGAAAAAAGATTAAAGAGGAATTACTAAAAAGTACAAAAGAAAAATGAATTAAGCTAAATTACAAAAGAGAAGAGAAGTTACAATTACCAAAGAGAAGTGAAGTTACAATTACAAAAGAAAAAATTAGAGCAAGTTACAAAAGATGAGAAAACAAAGAAACTGAAATTACAAAAGAAAAGAAGTAGACAAAAGAGAAGTTAATCAATTTACAAAAGAAGAAAGCAAAAGGCGATACTTACTTAAGACAAATTAAACAAAATTTAATTGTGTTTGTGTCCGATTATAGAAGGAAGTTTTAGAATTATTTTGGGCACAAAAAGGCAAAGTGCGTTTTAACATATGATGGGAAGAGATTGTGTTAAAACCTGCAAAAAGCACTGTGACGAAAGCACATTAATTTGAGGGCACAAAGTTGCAATATCAAATTAATTGAGATTAATTCCGGGAGAGTATGCCTTAGGGCTGAACCCCGGATTTATTTCTCCTCTCAAATAAATGAGAGTTAGTATTAACTTTTTAAAACATAGGTTATAAAATGCAAATGAGGTGAATACACATGATAAAAACGGATAAAAGCTATATCAATGGTACGGCTGCACGAAAACTTGAGTATGATGTTTATGAAGAAAATAAAGTCCTTAGCAACAAGAAAAAGCAAAGAGTTAATAATAAGCTAAAAGTAAAAGTTGTATTCGCCTTTATGGTTGTATTTGCATTAAGTGCCCTTGTGATGTATAGATATGCCTTAATTACAGATATAAACTATAAAATTAATGCAAAAATGAATGTGTTAAACGAAATAAAGAACGAAAACACCCGACTAAAGGTTAAGATAGAGAGAGAACTTGATCTTCAAAAAATCCAGCAGTTTGCACAGGAGAATCTTGGTATGCAAAAACCGGATAAATCTCAATGTACATTTGTAAAAATACCGAGAAGCGATTTTACCACTGCTACAAATAATAACGAAGGTAAAACAAAAATATCAGATAATATTTTTGAAGCTCTATTAAGTAAGGTAGACAAGTTAACAGGATTTCTCTATTAGACCATTTGAAAAAATGTTAATGTATTACAAGTGGGTTGGACCTAATAAAATATATTAATATAAAAAGTGAAAACTGCGTCTTAATTTTATGTAAAAGCAGGTGTTTTTAGTTTCGGGTTATTGGAATTTGACAATTTTGATGGACATTACTTGAAGCAAAGACCGAGTTTATATTAGAATTAAGGCGCAGTTAGTTTATAATCAGCAAACTGTATACAAGTAGAATTGTGTTTTGGGGGGATAACATGGCCGGTCCTAGTCTTATAATGAAAAAAAGATTATTATTCTTGATGTTTGCATTTTCTGCACTTATAGTTGCACTTTCTGTCAGAGTGGGATGGATACAGATTGTAAATGGAGCTTGGTATCAAGAAAAGGCGTACCAACAACAAAATCGTGATAGAGAAATAACTCCAAGGCGAGGAACTATCTTTGATAGAAATATGAAAGCTTTAGCCATAAGTGCAACTGTTGAGAGAATAGTTGTTAATCCTCAAGATTTTGAGAAGTTGAAAGAAAGTGAAAAGGAAGAAATTGCCGAAAAGCTTGCTCAGATACTAGAACTCAATAAAGAAGATGTATTGAAAAAAATCAAGAGAAACGTAAGTTATGAAGTAATTAAGAAGCAAGTAGAAAAAGAGGTAGGGAATAAAATAAGAGAATGGATAGAAGAAGATGAAATAGTCGGAATATATATAGATGAAGATACAAAAAGGTACTATCCTCAAAATAATTTAGCATCTCATGTAATAGGTTTTACTGGTGCGGATAATCAGGGACTTTCTGGAATAGAGATAGTTATGGAAAAGTATCTTAAGGGTGTGCCAGGGAAAATATTAAGTGAGACAGATGCGAGCGGTAGGTATGTGCCTTTTTCGGAAGAAAAGCGAATAAATCCTCAGGATGGACTTAATGTTGTACTTACTATTGATGAAAACATTCAATATTTTGCGTCTAACGCTTTAGATAAAGCTATAAGTGATAATAAGGTGTTAAATGGGGCGTCAGCTATAGTTATGGACCCTAGAAATGGCGATATTTTAGCAATGGTTTCGAAGCCGGATTTTGATTTAAACAGTCCTAGGTCAGCACCTCCAGGAGAAGACCCGGAAAACTGGAACGGATATTCAGAAGATGGAGTAAATAAACTTAATAGTACAGTCTGGAGAAATAAATGTGTTGTGGATAGATATGAGCCGGGTTCGACTTTCAAGGCAATTACATCAGCAGCGGGATTGGAAGAGGGTGTTGTTACACCTGATACTATGACCGATGATTATACAATAAATGTATCGGGGCATAATATAAATTGTTGGAGTCCTAATAGACATGGAGTTGAGACTTTTAGAGAAGCTGTTTACCATTCCTGTAATCCGGCCTTTGTAAAAGTTGCACAGGCACTTGGATTAGACACTTTTTATAAATATCTTAAAGCATTTGGTTTTTACGATACCACTGGAATTTTACTCCCTGGAGAAGCAAAAAGTGATATTCATGCAAAGCCTACGGAAATAGATATGGCGGTTGCCTCCTTTGGGCAGAGGTTTGAAATAACTCCATTACACCTTATTTCAGCCTATAGTGCTATAGCAAATGGTGGTAAGCTTATGAAACCAAGAATCGTAAAAGAACTTACCGATTCCGATGGTAATGTTGTGGAAAAGTTCGAACCTGAAACGGTTAGGAATGTAATATCTCAGAAAACTTCAGAGACGTTGAGAGATATATTAGAAGGTGTTGTGGGTGATGAAGGTGGCGGAGGAAAAAATGCATATGTTAAAGGCTATCGAGTAGCAGGTAAGACTGGTACGTCAGAAACAAAACAAAAAGGGGTGTATATAGCATCCTTTTCAGCGATCGCACCTGCCGACAATCCTGTTATATGTGTTCTTGTGGTTTTAGATAATCCAACAGGGGATTCTTATTACGGTGGCGTTATAGCTGCACCGGTTGCAGGTAAAATTGTAGAAGATACATTGAATTATTTAGGTGTTGAAAGAAGATATAATGAAAAGGATCTTGCAATGATAGCTGAAGAAGTAATAGTTCCAGATATAAGAGATATGACAGTGGAAGAAGCTAAAAAAGTTCTTAGGGATAAAGGACTTGAATGGAAGATTGAGGGAGACAATAAAGCTAATGACGCCATCGTCAAGCTTCAAACTCCTAGATCTGGTGCAAAGATTGCCAAGAAATCTGTAGTTATAACGTATACCTACATACCTGAAGCCGAAAATATGGTCAAGGTACCTGATTTATCAATGAAGACGGTAGATGAGGCAACTAGAGCACTCAATGAAGTAGGTCTTAATATAAAGGTAAACGGTATAGGTAATGCAATGGTTCAGAACATAGAAGCAGATGTGGAAGTACCTGAAGGTAGTGTAATAGAGGTGGACTTTAGATTTCTTGATACTGATTAGTTATAACTATATTTAAGATAAAGTGGACATTTTGCATTATGTATTTGAGTTAGATGTATAGATGAAGATAATGTCTATGATACAAAGTGCTTGCAATAGGAGGAGTGTAAAATGGTACTAAAGGATTTAGTTAAAGACTTAGAAATACTAGATGTTAAAGGGGACTTAAACCTAGAAATTGAAGGTATAGCATATGATTCAAGAAAAACAAAAAGCGGTTCGTTGTTTGTGTGTATAGAAGGTTTCAAGGCTGACGGACATAAGTATATTCCTCAGGCAATTGAAAACGGTACTAAAGCTTTGTTAGTTCAAAAAGAGGTAGAAGTACCTGAAGATATTACTGTTGTAAGAGTTAAGGACACAAGGTATGCATTAGCAAGTGTCGCAGACATTTTTCATCAGCATCCATCCGGTAAATTCAAACTTATTGGAGTAACAGGTACAAAGGGAAAGACGACAACTACCTATATGATTAAGTCCATTCTCGATACATATGGACAAAAGACTGGGCTTATAGGCACAATATGCAATAAGATAGGTGACGAAGTTCTCCCAACAGACAGAACTACACCTGAAAGCCATGATCTTCAAGAGCTCTTTGGAGAGATGGTGGAAAAAAAGGTAGATAGTGTTGTAATGGAAGTGTCTTCACATGCTTTAGATCTTCACCGTGTAAGTTGTAGTGAATTTGATATTGGAGTATTTACCAATTTGTCAAGAGATCATTTAGATTTCCATAAAACCTTTGAAAACTATTTAGACGCGAAAATCAAATTATTTAATATGTGTAAAAAAGGGCTTGTAAATATCGACAGTGAATACGGAAGACAGGTGGTTGATAGAGCACAATGTGAAGTGTTTACTTTTGGAATTGATAACGATGCAGATATTAAAGCTGTTAATGTAGTAAAAAAACAAGCTAGTATAGAGTTTGATGTTATTACACCTTGGTTTACCGGAAAGGTACATGTGAATATTCCCGGCAAGTTCAGTGTATATAATGCACTTGCTGCCATTGGAAGCTCTGCTTTGATGGGAAATTCCTTTGATTATATTAAAGAGGGTTTGAAAAATGTAACAGTACCGGGAAGAGCTGAGGTTGTCCCTATAGGAACTGATTATACAGTAATTATTGATTACGCACATTCACCTGACAGTCTGGAAAATATTCTTGCCACAGTAAAAGGGTATGCACCGGCAAGAGTGATAAGTTTGTTTGGTTGTGGCGGTGACAGGGATAAGTCAAAAAGACCGATCATGGGAGAGATATCCGGAAAGTATGCGGATTTTACCATAATTACTTCAGACAATCCAAGAACAGAAGAACCTTCTGCGATAATTAATGATATTGAAGAAGGTATTAAAAAGACTAAAGCTGCATATATAACAATTGTAGACCGTAGAGAGGCAATAAAATATGCGATGCAAAATGCTCGGCCAAAAGATATAATTGTTCTTGCAGGCAAAGGGCATGAAACATATATAATGCTAAATGACAAAACAATTCACTTTGATGAAAGAGAAGTAGTAAAAGAAATACTCGTTGAAATGAACGCAAAATAATTAGACTACGCGGAGGAGAACAATGGAGATCTTAAAATGTAAAGAAATAATAAAAGCAGTAGACGGAAAATTACTTTCCGGTAGTTTAGAGACCGAGTTTTCAAACATTACTACCGATTCTAGGAAAGTAAAAGATGGGGACTTTTTTGTACCCTTAGTTGGAGAAAAGTTTGACGGGCATGAGTATATTATTTCCTCTTTTGAGAGAGGTGGGTCTGGTTGTTTTACTCACAAGAACATAAAAGGTTTTGATGATAAGATTGTTGTAAAAGTTGGAGATACTCTTGTGGCATTAAGAAAGCTATCTGCCTATTACAGACAAAAATTCGATATTCCCTTTGTAGGTATTACAGGCAGTGTTGGAAAGACTAGCACTAAAGATATGATATCTAGTGTTTTAAGTCAAAGATATAATGTGCACAAGACTCAAGGAAATTTCAATAATGAGATAGGAGTTCCGTTAACGGTTTTTGGTCTTGAAGCTTCTCATGAAGCTGCAGTGATCGAGATGGGAATGAGCGATTTTGGAGAGATAAGTCGTCTTACCTCAATTGTCAAACCCGATATAGCGGTTATGACCAATATAGGTTTGTCACATATAGAAAATCTTGGTTCAAGACAGAATATTCTAAAAGCAAAAATGGAAATTTTAGAGGGATTAAATGAAAGGGGTCTGGTAATACTAAACGGAGATGATAATTTACTAAATGGTCTTAAGGATCTTCTGAAATATAGGACAGTATTATATGGTATGGAAGACGGACTAGATTATCAAGCCTATAATATAAGTTCTCAAGGCGAGATGGGCACAAGTTTTGAAATATCCATTGGAAATAACAATTACAAAGTACATGTTCCTGTTCCAGGAATACATAATATTCACAATGCACTTGCAGCTATAGCTGTAGGAGTAGAACTGAAAGTTCCTATAGATCTTATTATCAAAGGTATCGGAGAGTTTTTGCCTGGCAAGATGAGATTAAACATAATTGATATAAATGGAATAAAGATTATAAATGATGCCTATAATGCTAGCCCTCAATCTATGGAGGCAGCTATAAATGTACTTAAGGATGTTGTTAGTGGCAATAATAGGACTATTGCCGTATTAGGCGATATGCTAGAACTTGGTGATATATCTGCCAAAGCTCACAGAGATGTGGGAAGTTATGCTGTCTCTAAAGAGATAAGCTATATAGTAGCTGTGGGCGAGAAGGGAAAAGATATTATTGAAGGAGCTATTGAAGCTGGGGCAAAAAAAGAAAAGGTGTTACATTTTAATAATAACAAAGAAGCTGGGAAATTTTTAATTGATTTTGCTAAACCAGGGGATGTGTTGCTGGTAAAAGGTTCACGGGGAATGAAAATGGAGGAAATAGTAAACCTATTGACAACATAGCTTTAGAAGTGTAAATTTTAATTTGACCTCTTTTTAATGAAGTTAAGAGTCAATAATAGAAGTATAACATTGGACGATAATGAAAATTATATAAATATACATTATTACCCGGGTAAGGTTTTTGTTGGGGGGAGATAAGAATTGTACAACTTACCTTTTAATATTTCTGCACATGTACTGATGTTTATTGTTAGTTTTTTTCTTACACTAGCGATGGGACCTATATTTATCCCTTTTCTGACCAGGTTAAAGTTTGGTCAGACAGTAAGGGATGATGGACCGCAGTCCCATCTAAAGAAGACAGGGACTCCAACTATGGGAGGCTTTATTTTCTTAGTTCCGTTATTGTTAATGTCGGTATATTATGCTAGATATGATGCACGGATATTGCCTGTTATGTTTGTCACCATTGGTTTTGGTTTGGTTGGATTTATAGATGATTTTATAAAGGTTGTCAAAAAAAGAAAAGACGGACTTTATTGGAATCAGAAAATGTTAGGGCTTCTTCTTGTAGCAGTGACTTTTGCCTTTTATTCATCAAGGGCGGGAATAGGCAGTGAAATAATAATACCGTTGTTAGGAATGGAGAGGACTATTGACTTAGCTTGGTTTTTTATACCCTTTGCTGTGCTAGTTCTCATAGCATCCACTAATTCGGTTAATATTACCGATGGGTTAGATGGCTTGTGTGCAGGTGTCACACTTATTGTAACCCTTTTCTTTTCAATCGTTGCTATGACAAGAAGTGAATGGGAATACATAAAAATATTTTGTTCAATACTTTCTGGCGGTTGCCTCGCATTTTTAGCATATAATGCTCACCCTGCAAGAGTGTTTATGGGAGATATGGGCTCACTAGCTCTTGGTGGGGCTGTCGGTGCAGTTTCTATAATGATGAATATGCCGCTTATACTGTTTGTTGTGGGTGCAATATACGTAATTGAAGCTTTATCGGTTATTATTCAGGTAGCGAACTTTAAGCTTACAGGAAAAAGAGTTTTTAAGATGGCACCGATACATCATCACTTTGAACTCTCAGGTTGGAAGGAAGTAAAAGTCGTATATGTATTTTGGGCAGTTACAGTTCTATTAAGCATTGTAAGCTTGTTGGCACTTGGGATAAGGTTTTATTAGTAAATTATAAGTGATGGCTTAGAGCTAAAAGGGGGAAGTTATGGCTGCAAATACATCAAAAAAACCTTTTGACTTTCTATTGTTTATGACAGTATTGATACTGCTGTGTCTAGGCTCTATAATGGTTTTCAGTGCCGGTGCGCCCCATGCAAATAATGTAATGGGTGATACTTATCACTTTATAAAGAAACAGTTAATGTATTTACCTTTAGCATTTCTTGCAATGTTTGTGACTATGAATATTGACTATAGAAAGCTCGGTAAGTGGTCTCCTGTTTTTATGGTGGGTAGTATTGCACTTCTTGTGCTGGTGCTGATATTTGGTAAAGAATTAAATGGTGCAAAAAGATGGTTTATTTTTGGTCCCCTGAATTTTCAGCCTTCAGAAACTGCAAAGTTATCTGTTATACTGTTTTTTTCCTATAGTCTTTCAAAAAGAAGGAATCAGCTGAGCTCTTTTTTTAGGGGGCTTATGCCTTACCTAATGATTCTTGGAATTATAGCTGCTCTTCTTTTAAAACAGCCTCATCTAAGTGCCACTATTGTTATATTTGGTGTTGCATGTATAGTTTTGTTTGCAGCTGGTGCAAAAATAACTCATTTTGTTCTTCTTTCATTTCCAGCAGTTGCGGGTTTAGTTGCATTAGTTTTACTTTTCCCATATAGGCGTGCAAGATTGATTTCATTCATTAATCCGTTTGAGGATCCTTCAGGCGACGGCTATCAGGTTGTTCAGTCTTTGTATGCTATAGGATCGGGAGGACTTTTTGGTAGGGGGATAGGTAAGAGTATGCAGAAATTTCTATACATTCCAGAACCTTACAATGATTTTATTTTTGCAATTTTAGCTGAGGAGATGGGATTTATAGGGGTGGTGGCGGTTCTTTTGCTATTCCTTGTATTCATATGGAGAGGAGTAAAGATCTCAATTAATGCTCCCGACACCTTTGGAAGTCTTGTTGCAATAGGTATTACATCCCTTATAGCAATACAGGTTATTATTAATGTTGCGGTTGTTACTTCTTCTATGCCTGTTACAGGAATGCCCTTGCCTTTCTTTAGCCATGGGGGAACTTCGCTTATCTTCTTGATGAGTGGAATAGGAATATTACTTAACATTTCTAGATATTCTAATTATGAAAGAATTTGAGGTGATAGAGTTTTGAAGGTTTTGATTAGTGGGGGAGGAACGGCCGGGCACATAAATCCCGGAATTGCAATTGCAAAGTACATAAAGAGCAAAAACCCAGATTGCGAGATATTATTTGTAGGTACAAAAAGAGGTCTTGAGACTACACTAGTTCCAAGAGAGAATTTTGAACTTAAAACTATTAAGGTAAAAGGTTTTAAAAGAAAGCTGTCTAAGGATACTTTGGTATCTGTAAAGGAGTTGTTTCAAGGAATACATGAGGCAAGAGTTATAATAAAGGAGTTTAAACCCAATTTAGTTATAGGCACTGGTGGTTATGTATGCGGACCTGTAGTGTTTAATGCGGCAAGAATGAAAATACCTACCTTGATACATGAACAGAATGCTTTCCCTGGTGTCACAAATAAGTTGCTTTCAAGATTTGTAGATAAGGTGGCTATAAGTTTTAAAGAGTCGGAGAAGTTTTTTAAAGACAAGAAAAAGATTGTTTTCACCGGAAATCCTATACGAGGTGAAATGCTTAATATAGACAGAAAAGCAGCAAAAGAAAAGCTTGGGATTGAAAAGGATAAATCTCTTGTGGTTATTTTTGGAGGAAGCAGAGGGGCAGAGACAATAAACAATACAGTAAGTGAGCTAATTTCGCAGCACAGGGATGAGGATAAATTCCACTTACTATTTGCTACTGGAGAAGCTCAGTACGATAATATAAAAAGTAAACTTGGCAGTATCAATTCTAAGTATATAAAAGTAGTTCCATACATTTATAATATGGGGGATGTTATGGCAGCCGCGGATTTGGTCGTGGGTAGAGCTGGTGCAATAACTCTAAGCGAGCTAACTGCATTAGGTGTTCCGTCAATTCTAATACCATCGCCATACGTAACTGCAAACCATCAAGAATACAATGCAAGAGCCCTAGAGACTCAGGAGGCAGCTATTGTCATTTTAGAAAAAAATCTAAACCATAAGATTTTGTATGATCGAATAAACACTCTGCTAAAAGATGCTAATACACTCGAAAAAATGGCTCAAAATTCAAAAAATATGGGAATTACCAATGCTAGTGAAAAAATATATGATATCATAGATGAGTTGATTAAGACAAATAGAAAATAAAAAAAAGAGATTCCGATAGGGATCTTTTTTTTATTTTCTAAGAAAGTGCATTGATTTTCTAAAAAAATAAAACCTTGAGTCGCAGAAGACGCAAGGTTTTCAAAAGAAATGTGAAAGTGTACCATATGGGTTTTAAACGGGGCGTAGCCCCTTTTGTTCCTAAGAAAGTACAGTGATATTATTAATAAACAAACTTCTTGAACAGCAAAAGAGGAAAGGGTTACAAAATAAATGTAAAAGTGTACCGTATAAATTATAAACAGGGCGTAATCCACTATGAACAATTCTTAATCCACAATCTATCACCAAAATAAATATCAATAAAATGAAGATAAATCAATAAAGTAACACTTTTGTAAACCCAGCATAAGATATTAATATATAACTAAATTAATAGAGAGGGGTAACCACCGAGTTTACGGAGGTGTATATATGAGCAAACTGATTGTTACGGGCGGTCAGAAATTGAGAGGCGAAATAACGGTTGAAGGCTCTAAAAATGCTGTATTGCCCATATTAGCTGCTACTGTTTTAAATGACGGTATCAGTATAATTAAGAATTGTCCGAGGTTAAGTGATGTCCAAATAATGCTTGAGATTTTAAGGAAAATTGGGTGCAAGGTAAGTTTTGAAGGTGATACGGTTACAGTAGATTCTTCGACTATAAACAGCACAGAAATCCCTGAAGATCTCGCGGTGGAAATGAGGTCTTCAATTATTTTTATGGGTCCTATTCTATCAAGATTTAAAAAAGTTACTATTAGCTACCCAGGTGAGTGTGTTTGGCTATGGGCATAGAGAATGATTTAGAAATGATAACAAAAATGATGAGAATAAAGCGACAATACTTTATTACTCATCATTTTTATTAAAGAGCCGTTTTCAATTACATTTGGGCATTAAACAAACTCCCTAGCTTATATACAACATCATCGGTATCTGCGTTGATACTTGCAGCCTCATTAATTTGAGATAGAGTCTCAAGTGCCTTTATATTTGCATTATATCCTATAGTGTAAATTGGGATTGCAAAAGATTGCATCATATCTCTTATATCGTTTAGAGAGTGTCCAACATTTGTGTCACCGTCACTTAATACGAATAACATCAACTTAGCATTAGGATTTTTGGCTTTCTCCTCTCTAAGCATTTTAGATGCTACAACTATTGCATCGAACATTGCTGTTTTCCCGTTCGCAGATAAGCTATCAACAGCACCTGTAAACAAGGATCTTTGGTTTAGATCAAATTTTCCAATCGGAAGATTTATATTGACGTCTGTAGAGAAGGATACAAGCCCTATGGAGGCATCAGAATTTATATATTGGGAGCCGCTTTTTAAGGATTGCTTTAATTTGTTGAGCGGTTCACCGGCCATACTTCCTGATACATCGGCAACAAAAACAGCTACAATTTCATTGTTGACATCTTTCTTTTCTTTCCAAAGCTTCTGAGATCTAGTTATGGATTCGCCGGCGAAATCTGACGCTTCAGGAGAATATTCATCAAGTCTATTAAAGCCATAGTCTGTTGCAAGTTTTTGCGATTTAGAATTTTTGCAGAATTCTATAAACTTATTAAGTATTTCTTTTTTCTCATTGGAAAGATTTCCGATAGAATACATAGGACTGTCATGTCTTACACCAAAAGGAGTAAAAATATAATCCTTTTTGAGTTCGGGCGTGTTTTCATAGGTTTGGTATTCCAGTATAAACCCGTCTAGGACACCAGATTGGGCAGATTCTCTCATTTGTAGAGTGGTATAAGCTACAAAAGGAATATTGGTCTGGAATTTTTCAAAACCTTGAATAGCTGTATCACTCAATAGGTCTTTACTATCAAAAGTACTTAAAGTTGAAACAAGAAAGTTCATTCCTGTAGAACTTGCGAAAGGGTTTGTATAACCCATTGCTATTTCATTTGCTGCAACTGCCTCAGTTATATTTTTTAAGTTTATAGCCCCATATTTATTGAGTAATTCATCGTGTTTGCTCTTTGAAAGAAGTATTCCTGCAACATTACCAGCAAGTCTCTTTTCTATAAGTGATATACTCGTACCACTTGATTTAATCATTTCTCCCCAAAGCTCGTTAGAAGGTGTAAAGGCATCAGGAAGGTATTTGCCAGAAATTATATAGTCGGTTGCCTGACCTGAAGCAATACCCCTAATTCTAACAGAAACATTTTCACCATTTACTTGTATATTAGCTTTGTTGAAATCCCTTGCCACATCAAGAAGCCAGCCGTCTCTTTTCTCACCAGCTTTTTCAGTTGAAGAAAAAATTTCTATAAAGCTGCTTGTGGTTGCTTCCACCTGAGGAGGGTATTTAGAAATATCCGGTAAAGAATCTTTGAGATCAGAAGGATCAATGTTTACTTGTGCCTTTGTAGGTTCAACAAAATTTACGGTTATGTCTTTATAAAGTTTATCTAATTTTTTCTCGGCATTTTCTGTTGAGGTTACTTTTTGGCTTTTACCCATATTTTTTGTTAGTGAAATACCTCCATAAATAAGCCCGAATACTACTAGGGATATCCCAACTAAGGTCACAATAGTTTTTAAATTTTTGTTATTTGTTGACATTTATTTAACCACCCTTTCAATTAGGTTATTCCAAATAAAAACTATTCAAAGCATGTCATAGAAGGAAGCATAAGGCTTCTGAAAGTATTGCAATACTGAAAAAAGATTCGGTAAGACATACTACAAAAATATTATTTGACACGGCGATTGATAAGCTTTTTGAAATCACCAAAATTATTTATGTTATATAATGATAGATAAAGAATTATCTATAATACTTTGATTTTCTTATTAGTTCATCCATTTCCTTAATCTCCCTCATGTTGTCGATTTCTCCTGCTTCAAGTGTATTAAATTTTGATATTTCAAGCAAGAGTGCATCAAGCTTTAGGATTATTTCTTCATTATCTTCTATTGCTTCTTTTACAAAGCTAATATATTCGTTATATATATTCATTTTTGAAGTAATAACTTCGGTAGAAAACTTTTTTTGAGCATGATCATGACGAATGCTTTCATAGTCTTCCTCATCAAAAGCACTTATTTTATGCAAAATACTTTTAGTGTTCGAAATAAAAACATATTCAACATCAAAAATTGTGGCATTAAACCTTTCATAAACTTCGTCGATAACATTAAATTTTTGGCTGAGTATACTAAATATCTTATCTTTCCTCTTATTGAGACGTTTAATTTGCTCTTTCATTGTAGTTATGCTATTGTCGAAAGTCTTTTTTCCATAGGATTGATTAAGTGCAATTAAACAATCTTCATGAGTTTTGATATCACTTATCTTAATTGTAAGAACTTTATGTGATAAGAGTTTATAATTACCGTAAAAGAAGAATGATAAACTCAAAAATATTGCACTACCCCCTATAGCAACGCTTAAAGCATCGGAGCTATTTAGACGTATATTCATTAAACCGGGCGAAAAGAGTATTATATTAGCTAATGCAATTCCAATATTTAAGGCTGCAATTTTTAATATCTTTTTTGTTTCCACTATTGTTTACACACTCCTGAACAAAATTAATACGCTTAATAAGCGGGAAAAAATGAATATTACTTTTACGTAATTTAGTATAGCACTAAATTGCCCAATTGTTAATATAAATTATATTTAAGGCTATTTAACTAGGCGATTTGAGCAATTTTATTTTACAACCGATTTTATTTACAAAAGTGATTTTTGAGTATATAATTAAATTATAGATAGAAGGTATGAATTAGTAAGATTTCTTTTCAATGTAGTATTCTGATTGCACCATTTAATCCATTCAAATTCCATATTCTTGCTTCATACTCAAATTGAAATAGCCTAAGGGTTATATTGATAATACGATTTTTTAATGCTATTTATTTATATGTCTTTTTTTAGATAAATATTTTTCTTAGGGGAGGAGTATTATGAAGAAGTATTTTTTAGGAACTATCATCTTAGTTGTAATACTTGTTGTTGTATGTCCAATAATTGATACTTTTGTATCATAAGTCAAGCATTTTAGTTATTACTAATGTATTAAGGAAGGAATCAGGAGGGATCATTTCGTAGCATTAAGCCAATTGTTTGCAGCTAATAGTGTTACAGTTAATGGAATAAACAAAACCTATGTAAAATAATGTAAAATCAACATACTTGATTTATTGAATTTCATAGGGTAAAATTAAATTAATATTTAGAAAGGGTAAGGTATTTATTGATGAGGATTGGCTAATTCAGCAAAAATCATTTCGATTTATTAAGTTTGCGAATATAGTGTTTTTATCATTACTAGTTTTGTATTTTATAATGTTAAAATCACACTTTTGCTGTTTGTGCCCCGCACATTACTTAGATTTATTTTCTGTTACGGGGTCACTAGTAAATCGTTTAAGGTTATATTACCTTAGGATTTTAGATAAGAGATTAACATGCTCTTTGTTTGTGCTGGATTAGTTGGATAAATCATCTGTATTACAGTCAATACCTTACTGTGTTTTCTGTTATTATAGCTGTTTGTATATCTTTCCAGCACACAAAAGGGTGAGAGGAGAGATTTTTTTATGCTTATTTTAGAAGCTGCAAATATCAAAAAATACTTTAGTGACAGACTTATTATTGAAATTGATGATTTGAAAATCTATTCTGGAGATAAAATAGGGATAGTAGGTCAAAATGGCTCAGGAAAGACAACTCTATTGAATATTCTTTCAAAGGATATTCAACCGGATGAAGGTTTTGTAAAACAATTTTGCCCAATAGCATATATACGTCAGTTTTCTGATGAGAGTATAAGGGCGGATCAAAAGCTGCTAAAGGAATTTAATCTGTCCGATAAGTCCCATCAAAATGCATTTAGCGGAGGTGAAAAGACCAGAATTAGGATTACCAATGCCCTTAATAATGAAAATTTAATGCTGTTTGCTGACGAGCCTACGTCAAATCTCGATTATAAAGGTGTGGACCTATTTAAGCAAAAGATTTCTAAAGTTGAATCTTTTTTGTTGATTAGCCATGACAGAAATCTTTTAGACGAATTTTGCAATAAGATAATGGAGGTTAGAGATGGAAAGCTTAAGATTTATAACGGAAACTATTCCTTTTATAGAAAACAAACTGAAATTGAGTATGAGCATGATCTATTCGAGTACGAGAAGTATATTTCTGAAAAATCAAACCTTGAAGCGGCGGTAAGTGATAGAGAAAAACAGTGGAAGTCCATGAAAAAGGCACCAAAGAGGATGGGAAATTCTGAAGCAAGACTTCATAAAAGGAAAACAAGCGAAAAACAAAAAAAGATCCATAACGGAATTAATAGTATGTTAACACGGCTTGAAAAGCTTGAAGTAAAGCAAAAGCCAAAGGATATTCCTCAAATTAAGGTGGATTTTTCTTTAACAAATCCACCTGAAAATAAGGTTGTTATTTCAGTTGATAAGCTCTCTTTTTCATATGGCTCAAATAGGATATTTGACAAAGCAGGTTTTAGTATTCCGAAGGGTTCTAAAACTGCCCTATGGGGCGAGAACGGCACTGGAAAAAGTACTCTGTTGAATTTGGTTCATCAAAATTCAAATAGCAGTATAAGGATTGTACCAAAGGCGAAGATTGGTTATTTTCATCAGGGTTTTGAAAATCTTCAATACAATAAGACAATACTAGAAAATGTGATGCTAGATAGTGTTCAAACACAGAGTATAGTTCGTACAATTCTTGCACGATTGCTTTTTCAAGGAGATGATGTTTTTAAAAAAGTTGGGTGTTTAAGTGGAGGAGAAAGGATTAAGGTTTCCTTTGCAAAACTTTTTGTTTCCGATGCTAATGTACTGCTTTTAGACGAGCCTACAAACTATTTGGATATGCAGTCGATAGAAGCTTTAGAAGATGTCCTAAAGTCTTATGAGGGAACTGTTTTATTTGTATCCCATGACAGTGCATTTGTAAAGTCAGTTGCTGGCAGGTTAATTGTTTTTGAGAATGGGTCTTTAACTACGTTTGAAGGTACTTTAGAAGATTATAATCAGAGAAGAGACAAAACTCAAGCAAAAGCTATGAGTGCAACAGAAAAAATTCTACTGGAAATGAAAATAGCTGAGATAGTAGCAAAACTATCAAATCCCTGTGAGGATAAGGAAGCTCTTGAGGCCGAATATCAGAGTTTGATTTATAAATTAAAGTCAAGCAAATTCTATTGACAAAAAGGTAAATATATGAAAGAATACGGTGCAGAAGTACAGTCCATATATTTAGTACCGTAGAGGAAGTTACATTGAAGTAGTAAATTCTTATACTCTGGGTGTGAAAGGGAATTCCCCTATTACGCTTTAAAGAGTATATATAAAGGGGAGGTAAAAAATGGGCATATTGGGTGGTTTGCTAGGAAATGCCTGGGAGCTAGATGCCGAAGACGTTGAAAATGAAATGGGAAGACTTTTGGCAGTAGGAGAACAGGTTGAAAAAGCATACAAACTTGTACGGGATCTTATTATTTTTACTGACAAGCGTTTATTACTGATTGATAAACAGGGTATGACATCAAAAAAGACAGAGTATTACTCCATTCCCTATAGAAGTATAACTCACTTTAGTATAGAAACAGCAGGACATTTTGAGTTGGATGCCGAACTAAATATTTGGATAACTGGTAAGGATATGCCTATACAAAAGCAATTTAGTAAAAGGTTGGATATTTACCAACTACAAAGTGTACTGGCCTATTATGTTACAAAATAATTCAATGGTACTTTATTAAAGAGTAATTGAGGTGATTTTGTTGAGTATTGAAAAATTAAAGGAAATTATT